>NZ_JBSXOQ010000118.1:0-86898 GCF_056859495.1 Sphingobium sp. L-44
GCCCTCAGGCGCCACGGGTTTTTCGAGGTGTCCAGATCGAAGAAACCCGGCTGCCCTGCCATCATCGCCTCCGCTATCGCGCAAAGGCAGTGAATCACTTCAGGCCCTCAGGCGCCACGGGTTTTTCGAGGTGTCCAGCTGAACGCGGAAAATATATATGAGGGTTGGACTCCTATTTCGCCGATCTTGGTTTTGAATATGGAAAGAACAACAAGGTTCAGTGCTATTGTTATAGATACCATCCCAGGAATGTTATTCCCTGATACCAAAATTGCCTCTCCAGAGGTTGCGAGGCAATTTTGGAATTGTGTTGGAGAGCGGCCTATTTTTGATTCTCTGAAATTGGCAGTGATGCTTTTAAAGCAAGTCGAAACGATTCATTAATCTACTCCGCCGCCACAGCCTCCAGCCCCAGCAACGGCGCCAGATAGCGCCCGGTAAAGCTCCTCGGTTCCTTCACCACCTGTTCCGGCGTGCCCTGCGCGACGACTTCGCCGCCCTTGACGCCGCCCTCCGGTCCCATGTCGATGATATAATCCGCCGTCTTGATGACATCGAGATTATGCTCGATCACCACGACGCTGTTGCCCTGTTCGACCAGGGCGTGGAGGACTTCCAGCAGTTTGCGGACATCCTCGAAATGCAGGCCGGTGGTGGGTTCGTCGAGGATATAGAGGGTGTTGCCGGTGGCGCGGCGCGACAATTCCTTGGCGAGCTTGACGCGCTGGGCTTCGCCGCCCGACAGGGTTGTGGCTTGCTGGCCGACCTTGATATAGCCAAGGCCCACTTCGGCGAGCATCGCCATCTTGTCGCGGATCGGCGGCACGGCCTTGAAGAATTCGACCGCATCCTCGACCGTCATGTCGAGCACGTCGGCGATGCTCATCCCCTTGAACTTCACCTCCAGCGTCTCGCGGTTGTAGCGGGCGCCATGGCAGACGTCGCAGGTGACATAGACGTCGGGGAGGAAGTGCATCTCGATCTTGAGCACGCCGTCGCCCTGGCAGGCTTCGCAGCGGCCGCCCTTGACGTTGAAGGAGAAGCGGCCCGGCTTGTAGCCGCGCGCCTGCGCTTCGGGCAGGCCGGCGAACCAGTCGCGGATATTGGTGAAGGCGCCGGTATAGGTGGCCGGGTTGGAGCGCGGGGTGCGGCCGATCGGCGACTGGTCGATGTCGATCACCTTGTCGCAATTTTCCAGGCCCGTGATCTTGTCATGCGGGCCGGCGACGATGCGGGCGCCGTTGAGGGTGCGGGCGCTGGCGGCATAGAGGGTGTCGATGGTGAAGCTGGACTTGCCCGATCCCGACACGCCGGTGATGCAGGTGAAGGTGCCGAGCGGGATCGACGCGGTGACGCCGGTGAGGTTGTTGGCGCGGGCATTGTGGACGGTGAGCTTCTTGCCCGAGCCCTTGCGGCGCTTGGCCGGGACTTCGATGCGGCGGGTGCCGTTGAGATAGTCCGCGGTCAGGCTGTCCTTGTGCGCCAATAGCTGCGGCAGGGTGCCCTGCGCGACGATGGTGCCGCCATGGACGCCGGCGCCCGGCCCCATGTCGACAATATAGTCGGCGGCGCGGATCGCATCCTCGTCATGCTCGACGACGATGACGCTGTTGCCGAGGTCGCGCAGGCGCTTGAGGGTGACGAGCAGCCGGTCATTGTCGCGCTGGTGCAGGCCGATCGAGGGTTCGTCGAGGACGTAGAGGACGCCCGAGAGGCCCGAGCCGATCTGGCTGGCGAGGCGGATGCGCTGGCTTTCGCCGCCCGACAGGGTGCCTGATGTGCGGTCGAGGTTCAGATAGTCGAGGCCGACATTGTTGAGGAAGCCGAGGCGCTCGACAATTTCCTTGAGGATGGCGCGGGCGATCTGGTTCTGCTGCTCATTGAGCGCGTCGGGCATGGCGGTGAAGAAGGCGAGCGCGTCCACCACCGAGCGGCGGGTGGAGACGGAGATGTCCTCGCCGGCGATCTTGACCGCGAGCGCCTCGGGCTTGAGGCGGGCGCCGTGGCAGGTCTCGCAGGGCATGGCGGTCTGGTACTTGCTCAGTTCCTCGCGCATCCAGGCGCTTTCGGTCTGGAGCAGGCGGCGGTTGAGGTTGCCGATCACGCCCTCGAACGGCTTCTTGACCTCATAGCTCTTCTTACCGTCGACGAAGCGCAGGGTGACAGGCTTGCCGCCGGTGCCGTGGAGGATGATGAGCTTCACTTCGCCCGGCAGATCGGCCCAGGCGGTGTCGAGGGAGAAGCCGAATTCCTTGGCGAGGGAACCCAGGACCTGCATGTAGTAGGGGCTGGGCGGGTTGGACTTGGCCCAGGGGACGACGGCGCCCTTCTTCAGGGAGAGGGCTTCGTTGGGGACGACCAGTTCGGGGTCGAACTCCTGCCGCTCGCCCAGGCCGTCGCAGGCCGGGCAGGCGCCCATCGGCGCGTTGAAGGAGAAGAGGCGCGGCTCGATCTCGGATATGGTGAAGCCGCTGACCGGGCAGGCGAATTTCTCGGAAAAGACGATGCGGTTGGCGGGGATGCCGGCATTCTTCATCTTGCCCGCGGACTGGGCCCTAACGGCTCGCCCAGGCGAGCCGGCTTCGGGGCTGCCTGCTTCCCCCGGAAGCAGGCTGGCCGCCCCTACGCCCTCGCGGCCGGGGACGACGCCCTCGGCCAGGTCGACGAAGGCGAGGCCGTCGGCGAGTTTCAGCGCTTGCTCGAAACTGTCGGCGAGGCGGGTGGCCATGTCGGCATTGACCGCCAGGCGATCGACCACGACCTCGATGTCATGCTTGTATTTCTTGTCGAGGGCGGGGGCATCCTCGATCAGGTAGAGCTCGCCGTCGATGCGGACGCGGGTGTAGCCCGCCTTCTGCCACTCGGCCAGTTCCTTGCGATATTCGCCCTTGCGGCCGCGCACGACCGGGGCGAGCAGGTAGAGGCGCGTGCCTTCGGGCAGGAGCATCACCCGGTCTACCATCTGCGAGACAGTTTGCGCGCTGATCGGCTCGCCGGTGGCGGGCGAATAGGGGATGCCGACGCGCGCCCAGAGGAGCCGCATATAGTCGTAAATCTCGGTGACCGTGGCGACCGTGGAGCGCGGGTTCCTCGACGTCGTCTTCTGCTCGATCGAGATGGCGGGGGAGAGGCCCTCGATATGCTCGACATCGGGCTTCTGCATCATCTCCAGGAACTGGCGGGCATAGGCGGAGAGCGACTCCACATAGCGACGCTGCCCCTCGGCATAGATGGTGTCGAAGGCGAGGCTGGACTTGCCCGAGCCGGACAGGCCGGTGATGACGATCAGGCTGTCGCGGGGCAGATCGACATCCACGCCCTTGAGGTTGTGCTCGCGCGCGCCGCGGACGCTGATGTGGGTCAGCATTCGGTAAACCTCTGCTTCGAAATATGGGTCAGACTCATGGGGGCGTTGTTCCAGATTTGTTCCGTGGGGGCAAGGGGCGTCGCCCGGTCGGAAGGCAAGATAGGAAGGGGGAGCGGCCAGGGGAAGATGGCCGGGCGTGGACGATGGCGCGCTGCGCCGGCCGGAGGGCGTTTCTGGTTCGGCTGCGGGCGCGCCTCGGCCTGTCTCGGGGTTTCCATGGATGGCCGCGGCTATGGGATCGCACGTAGAAACGGGGCATGACCTATTGGCGGCTCCATTGGCATGCGGGCGTCCTGAGCGTGGCGGGCAGCGTCGCGGGCATGACATTGGCGACGACCGGGGCCATGGCCCAGAGCGAGACGCCCGCGGGGCGGATCATCTTCCTGGGCTGGACCGAGGGCAAGGACTATTCGGTGTGGCTGTCCGGTGTCGATCCGGGCGAGTTTTTCGTCGTCTTTCCCGAGACCGGGGAGCGGGTGGACAGTTGGACCCAGCCCGATACCGGCCTGCACCTGACGGTATCGCCCATCGTGCGGGAAAATGGCGGCACCCATAATCTGTTCGCCCATATCCGCACCGAATATGCGGAATATGACAATTTCGTCGATTCCGCCGACCAGCATCCGGGCGGCATCAATTTCCCCGATCACTGGAACCGGCCCGACCCGGAACTGCCTGATCTGGTGACGCCGGAATTGCGGCCGAACCCGGATACGGTGACACCCGGCCTGCGCCCGTTGCCGGATACGGTAACGCCGGGATTGCGCCCCAATCCGGATTTGATCACGCCCGGCCTGCGGCCCTTGCCCGAGACCGTGACGCCGGAACTGCGGCCGAACCCCGACACGGTGACGCCGGGTCTGCGGCCCGATCCGGATACGGTGACGCCGGAGTTGCGACCGAACCCCGACACGGTAACGCCGGGACTGCGTCCTGATCCGGATACGGTGACGCCCGAACTGCACCCCGATCCCGAAATCGTCACGCCCGAACTGCGGCCGGTGCCCGTTCCCATTACGCCGGAGGCGCGACCAGACCCCGATACGGTGACACCGGAAGTCCGCCCGGACCCTGATACGCCAACACCCGAAATACGGCCTGATCCGGACACGGTGACGCCGGGTCTGCGGCCGAACCCCGATACGGTGACGCCGGGCTTGCGGCCTGACCCGGATACGGTGACGCCGGGGCTGCGGCCTGACCCGGATACGGTGACGCCGGGCCTGCGACCCGATCCGGATACGGTGACGCCGGGCTTGCGGCCTGATCCGGACACGGTGACGCCGGGCTTGCGTCCTGATCCGGACACGGTGACGCCGGGCTTGCGACCTGACCCGGATACGGTGACGCCGGGTTTGCGGCCCGATCCCGATACGGTGACGCCGGGCCTGCGGCCTGATCCGGACACGGTGACGCCGGGCCTGCGGCCCGATCCGGATACGGTGACGCCGGGTCTGCGGCCTGACCCGGATACGGTGACGCCGGGGCTGCGGCCTGATCCTGACACGGTGACGCCGGGTCTGCGTCCTGATCCTGACACGGTGACGCCGGGACTGCGGCCTGATCCGGACACGGTGACGCCTGGTCTGCGGCCCGATCCGGACACGGTGACGCCGGGCTTGCGGCCCGATCCGGACACGGTGACGCCGGGGCTGCGTCCTGACCCGGACACGGTGACGCCGGGGCTTCGGCCTGACCCGGACACGGTGACGCCAGGACTGCGGCCTGACCCGGATGTAGGCGGGCCGACGGTGCGGCCGATACAGCGGCCGCGCCCCGAGACGTTGCCGCCGATCGCGCCGACCGGTGTCGCGCCGGGCCGTGACGAGCGGCGCCCGATGCTGATGACTGCCGATGAGGTCTGCCGGGCCGGGCGTGAAGGCCGGCTGCGGGGCGATCCGCAACTGGTCGACAAGGCCTGCCGGATTGCAGCCAATGCCCGCCGGCGCTGGACCGCCTGGGGGGAATGGAGCTATTCTACGCTGAAGGATGACCGTTCCGGCGCCCGGACCAGGGGCAGCGCGAACCAGTATAATATTGGCCTGGATCGCTGGATCGACAAGCGCACCGTTGCCGGCCTGGCCATCCAGTTCGGCAATTCGGATTATAAATCCTTCAATGGCGGCATGCGCCAGCAGGCCGATTCCATCACGGTGAAGCCATACATGGTGCATCGGATGGCAAATTCGGACGTGGTGCTGGATGCCAGCATCGGCTTCAACTTCGGCGAATATGAACAGCATGTGCTGATGCTGTCGGGCAAGCATGACAGCTTCACCCTGTCGGGCACGATCGGGATGAGCGCGCAGCGCCCGATCGGCAGCTTCCTGCTGCGGCCCCGCCTGTCGTGGAGCTATGCCAGCATCTGGCACGACAATTATGTCCTGCAGGGGCAGGTGGGCAATATCGACCTGCGCGTGCTGCAGGGCGATGCGCGCTATGATTATGGCGCGGTGGCGACGTCGCTGGAGATCAGCCGGCCATTCCGATCGGATGATATGGTCATCACCCCCTATGTCGAGGGTGGCGTCGATTTTGCCTATCTGCGCCCCAATGGCGGCCGTGTCCTGGGGCCGGACCTGCGCCTGATCGCGACCACGCCGGCGACCGGATCGGTCCGGTTCGGCACGCGCATCCAGTTGCGCGGCAATGTCGCGCTGATCGGATCGGGCGAATATTACGGGATCGGATCGGGCGGCCTGTCGAGCTGGCAGTGGCGGGGAAATCTGTCCTTCCGATTCTAGCGCGGCGGGACGGGGCGAGCGGGTCGCAGGCGAAGGGGCGGACGAGCTGTCGCGTCGCTGATGGCGCGTATCGGCGCAAAAACACTGGTCAAGCCTGTTCGGGTGCGGCACAGGCGAGGGGCATGAGCCTGCCCAATCCTTCCACCTTCATTGCCGAGGGCGCCTCCGCCGCGGTCTATCGGCTGGACGGGGGGCGGGTGCTCAAACTGTTCCATGAGGGCGTCGACGCCGGGATCGTCGCCCGCGAACATGCGACGGCGCAGGCGATCCAGGCGACCGGGCTGCCGGTGCCGCGCGTGTTCCGGCGCGCGGAGGCTGGCGGGCGGCAGGGCATCATCTATAGCGAGATAGAGGGGCCGAACCTGCTCCATCATATCGTCCGCCATCCCCATCGGATCGGCTGGGCGATGGGCGCGATGGCGGCGTTGCAGCGGGCCATCCATGGGCATGACCTGCCCGCGCTGCGCAGCCGCAAGGCGATATTGGCCGAGGATATCGAGATGGCGCCGATCGGCGATCGGTTGCGCGCGGCGGCGATCGACCGGCTGGACCAGTTGATCGAGGGTGACCGGCTGTCCCATGGCGACCTGCATCCCGCCAATCTGATCGTCAGTGGCGACGGGCTGGCGGTGATCGACTGGTCCAAGGCGGCGCGATCGGCTCCGGCGGCCGATGTGGTGCGCAGCGAGATGTTAATGCGTTTCGGGCCGGGGCAGTCGGCCGGGATGCTGGAGGGCATGCTGCGCGACGCGACGACGGCCTATTATGTCGGGCGCTATCGCAAGCTGGCGGGGACTGGTAAGGCTGGCCTGGCTGCGGCATCGGCTGCCGGGGCGGGACGCGGCCTTTGCCGCCTATCTGACCGATGCGTTGCGCCGCGCCGGACTGCCGCCGCTGGAAGGCTGATGTCGTTGGTGGATGGCGGTGGGCGGTTCGTCCCCCGCCGATGCCGCCCGGCGGATGCTGTACCCCGGTCATCGAAGCGGCGCGCGCAGCATCGGTCCTGTCGTTATTCTGACATCGAAACAGGCCAGAGAGCAGCGCGTTAAGCGACGGTTCACGGCCGATGGTGCCGTGTTGACGGTAACAGTTGAGACAAGATCTGGAGTGCCCGACAGCATCCGGATACGCCCCCGGCATTCCCTTGCGCCGGGGGCGTTTTCATGTCCGCTCCTCCTGCGTCTCCGTAATTTCCCCTAGGGAATAGGATGTCGTTTCGCAGACGAATGGCATTCGTCCGGTCGTTCGTCCCCGCAAATCCGCGCTTGGTCGATGGATCGGTCGTTGGCCGATGCCGGGGGTTGCCGGTCGAAGCGGACGAGCGGCGAGACGGCCGGGCGCGTACACAGGATGGGCGAACGGGATATGGCGCAACGCCCCCACAAGACCCCCGCCGAACCGTTCGCATCCGGCATGTCGATGCCCCCTGACGACGCAGGCCGGATGCCATGACAGTTTTGAGGAGACACGCCATGTTCGCCACCGCCAAGATCATCACTGCCCTGAGTGCCGCCGCCGCCCTGCTGGCCGGTTCCGGCATCGCTTCGGCCGAGGAGTTCACGTCCAACGGCCGCACCACCGAGGTCCGCTTCGGTGACCTGGACCTCACGCGCCACGCCGACCAGCAGGAACTGCGCACCCGCATCTCCCGTGCGGCCAGCCGGGTCTGCTTCAGCACCGACATCAACACCATGAGCGCGTGCCGCGCGGCGGCGATCGCCCAGGTCGAGGCGCCGATCGCGACCGCCATCGCCCGCGCCCAGACCAACGAACGCTATGCCGATGCCAAGAATGCCCAGCCTGTCGTCGGCAACTGACGCCCATCATCCCGCCAAGGGAGGGAGAGGGCCTGGCGCGAGCCGGGCCCTTTTCGCGTGGGAAAAGGCCCGTCGCCCCGGCCATTCTCGGTATTTCCCACGATGGCGGACCTCCGGATTTGCGACGATCAGAAGGGACAGGTTCAAGGGGAAATTGGTCATGCACGCGCGTCTTCCCGGCACTTCGCCCGTCATCATGGCAATGCTGATGGCCGGGGGGCTATGCGCGACCGATGCCTGGGCGCAGAGCACGGAATCGCTATACGAACCGATTGGCCATCATAGCGGCGGCGACGTGCATGCGGTGGACGAGACGCCGAGCTATGTCGTCCCCGATTTCGCGCCGGCCAAGGCCGCCGACCCGAACAAGGAACTGCCCTTCTTCAAGATCCGCCTAGGCCTGTCGCTGATCGGCGACTGGACCGATTTCAGCCAGGACGCGGTCAATGAAAGCCAGATCGGCCGGCAGGAGAATGAGTTTCAGGTGCGATCGGCGCGGCTCAGCCTGATCGGATCGGTCGGTGGCGACTATCGGGTGAGCTATCAGGTCAGCGGCGAATATAAGGGGTTCGACACCAACCCCGAGCAGAAATGGAAGCTGACCGACGCGTCGCTGACCTTTCCGTTGGGCAGCCGCACCAAGATGACGCTGGGCAAGACCAAGGAGACATTCTCCTACGAAATGGTCGGGGATTCGGCGAACCTGCCGCATAGCGAGCGCGTGCTGACGCCCTTTTTCACGTCGCGCAATTTCGGCGTCCGCTTCGTCCAGGTGCTGGGCGCGAACAAGGCGGCGACCTTTTCGGCGGGCGCCTACAAGGATAGCTGGGATTTCGGCAGCTCGACTGATCGTGGCTGGGACTATTCGGCGCGCATGACCGGGCTGATCTGGGACGTGCCGGACCGCAATGAGTTCCTGCATGTCGGCGTGGCCTATCGCCATGCGGCGGCGGACGGCACGATCCGCTACAGTGGCCGGGCGGAAACCAATGTCGGCGACGTCGCGATCGACACCGGGAAATTCGCGGCGCAGAGCAGCGACGGCTTTGCCGGTGAGGCGCTGCTGAATGTCGGGCCGGTGTCGTTCCTGGGCGAATATATATTGAACCGGACCAATTCGCGCGAATTTCGCGATCCGGTCTTCCATGGCTGGTATGTCACCGGCAGCTGGATATTGACCGGCGAGACCCGGCCCTATGACCGCAATGTCGGCTATGCCCGGCGCGTCATTCCCAAGGGCCGCTGGGGCGCGCCGGAACTGGTGGCGCGCTATTCGGAAATGGACCTGGACGATAATGGCATTGAGGGTGGCCGCTTCAAGAAGACGATGTTGGGCCTCAACTGGTGGGCGACGACGCGCTGGAAATTCGGCGCGACCTGGGGCCATACCTGGCTCGACCGGTTCGGCGAGCGCGGCGAGAGCGACACAGTGCTGACCCGCATCCAGTGGATCTACTGAGCGCGGAAGAGCGCGTTTTGGAAAATGCGCGGGTGCGCCAGCGGCGCACTCTCAGCGTCCAGTCATGGCCCGCGCATTGGCGAGATAGGTGCGGCCGATGCGGATCTCGTTGCCGTCGGCCAGCGCCGCGAACCAGACGCCGCTGCCATCGTGACGCAGCCGCGCGATATGCGGGCGGCGGACGATGTGCGAGCGGTGCAGGCGGACGAACGCCTGCGGATCGAGCCGCTCCTCCAGCGAACTGATGGTCTGGTGCAGCAAATAGCTATGGGCGCCGACATGGAGGCGCATATAGTCGCGCTCCGCCTCGATCCGGTCGATCTGGTCGGCGGCGATGCGGACCAGTTCGGAACGGTGCGGCACCCAGAATTCCTCGGCCCATTCGGGCGCGGGTTCGGCCGGGGTGAGGGGGGCGTCCTCCTCGCCCTCGCGGCTGCGCAGCGCCTGTTCGACCCGGTCGACCGCGCGGGTCAGGCGATCATGGGCGACGGGTTTCAGCAGATAATCGACCGCGGCGAGATCGAACGCCTCGACCGCGAAGCTTTCGAAGGCGGTGACGAAGATGATCGCCGGGCGGATGCCCATCTGGCTGATCGCGCGGGCGACGCCGATGCCGTCGAGCAGCGGCATGGCGATGTCGAGCAGCAGCAGGTCGGGCTTCAGGGCCTCGACCAGGCGCAGCGCCGCCTCGCCATCATTGGCAGTGCCGACCAGCGCGATGCGCGGTTCGCGCGCGCACAGCATCTGCAATCGCTCGACCGCGAGCGGCTCATCATCGACGATCATGGTGCGGATGGACATGGGCGTCAGCACCCCCGGCGGTTGAGCGGAAGGAAGAGATTGACGGCAAAGCCGCCATCGGCCTGCGGACCATAGTCGATCCGGCCCTGATCGCCAAAGCGGGCGGACAGGCGGTCGCGCACATTGGCGAGGCCGATGCCACTGCCGCCATCGCCGGGGCTGGGCGGCTTGTCGCCATTGTCGGCGACGGTGAGGTGCAGCAGGCCATGCTCCTCGCGCGCGCGGATGGTGATGGCGACCGGGCTGGAGGTGCGCGAGACGCCATATTTGATCGCATTTTCGACCAAGGGCTGAAGGATCAGGCCCGGCACGCAGGCGGTCAGCAGATCGGCGGGAATGTCGATCCGGGTGGCCAGCCGGTCGGGGAAACGCACCGCCTCGATATCCAGATAGAGTTTCTGGAGATGGACTTCCTCTTCCAGTTGCACGTCATCGAGCGGATCGCCGGTGAGGCTGGTGCGGTAGAAATTGGAGAGCGACATGATCATCTGTTCGGCCTCGTCGCGCCGGTCCTTCATCACCAGGGAGGAGAGCGAGTTCAGTGTGTTGAAAAGGAAATGCGGGTTCACCTGATAACGCAGCGAGCGCAGTTCGGCCTGCTGCGCGGCGCGTTCGAGCCGGGCGGCGCGGCGTTCGGTGCGATGCGCCTCGCTGGCATAGGAGAGGCCGAGATAGAGGCCGGCCCAGGCGGACAGGAAGAAATAGCGGCTGACGGCGTCATCGACGATATAGATCAGCGCGTGGGACTGGGCCTCATATTTCTGCTGGTCCATGTCGGGAAACATGCCCATCGGGTCATAGATGTTGAAGACATAATAGTTGGCGACCGCCATGGCGAGCGCGAAGGGCGCGGCGAGCGAAAAGGCGGCGACGATGCGGACCGCCAGCGGCTTGGCATCGAACCGGCGTATCGCCAGATAGAGAATCCAGGTCACGATGATGCCGATCAACGTCACCACGGCGCGGCGGGCGGCCATTTCGCCCTGATAGTCGAAGCCCACCACCAGCGCCCGCACGCTGATGAGGATCGCGTAGAAGAACCAGAAGCCGATGATGGAATAGAGGGCGGCGGTCGGCGAAACGCCGCGCGGCCCCTCTTCGGTGGGAAGTGTCATGGAGGATATCTACGCCAGCTTGGCGACGCTGTCGCCCCCTGCGTGCGATGCTGGTCGAAGCGGCTTGGCGGTTGGTCGAAGCGGCGGCGTGGGGCACTGGCGGGGAACCGGGGCCTGACCCTGTCGGTTGATCCGGCAGGAGAAAAGGAGACGCGCAGATGAGCGATACCAAGCGCGAGAGCGAGAAGAAGCTGGACGAGGCGCTGGAAGACAGCATGGACGCGTCGGACCCGCCCGCGACCAGCCGGCCCGACGATGACGGCGAACCGGTGCCGTCTTCGGGATTTCCCGAAAAGCCCCGGCCCGAAAAGCCTGATCGCTGACCGATAGCGGACCGCGAAAATCCATGTTATTCCAGTCGGGCAAGCGCGGCCCCGACCGCCATCAGGCGGCAGGCCGGCTTCCCGCGCGAGAGGAGCAGACGACGATGCCGACTTCCACCACCCCCGCGATCGAACGCATTGCCCGCGTGCTGGCCGGGCGCCAGCTCAGCCTGAATGGCGGCGGCCAGGATCCCCATGCGGCGGGCGCGGTGGATGCGGCCTGGCCCGACCATGTCGACGATGCCTATGCGATATTGCACACGCTGCGCGAGCCCGATGCCGACATGGCGCGGGCCGGCGACGTGGCGGTGTGGCGCAGCATGATCGGCGCGGTGCTGGAGCGGCGTGCGGGCTGAACCGGCGACACGCGAAATATTAACCCGGTCATGGCAGGGAGCGCGCAGGAGACTGCGCCATGTACCACATCGAATTTCGCCATGATCTGAACCTGCTGGACATCAAATGGTCCAAGCTGTTCACGGCGCAGGAAGTCGCGGCCTATGCCCGCGAGTGCAAGGCCCGCTTCCTGGCCGAGGGGTTCAAGCCGGGCTATCTGCTGCGCATGGACATGAGCGCCAGCAGCGCCCAGCCGCAGGAGGCGGTCGCGTCCTTCCGCGCGAATCTGGGCGATTTTCCCAAGGCGCGGCGGATCGCCATCATCACCGGCAGCGCGATCACCCGGTTGCAAGTGAAGCGCGAAATGACGCAGCCCTATTTGCGGATCTTCGATGATGCGACGGCGGGGCTGGCCTGGCTGCTGGCACCCGAAGCGGTTGAAGCGGAGGCATAATCCTCCGTCCGTCGCATTTCACAAAAATATCATGTTGCACTGCAAAACGAAATCTGGTCCCTTGTGACAATCGGTGGGACAGGTGCCCGTTAAGCCTTTGCTAACCATGTGAGGCGCATGTTCTGCTGATCGACTTCAAGTCGGAGGGCATGAGCAATGGGCACGAGTGCAAGACCGGCGGACGGGGCCATTACCCTGGCGGAATTGCGGGAATTCGCCAGTTTCCCGTCGGCCACGCAAAGATATATTCGCAGATCGCTGGACATCGGGCTGCATCGCCGCGACGCGATGAAGCTATGGTCGCGCGACATGGTCGAGGAAGCCAGCATCCGCGCCCAGGCGCGCATCTATGGCCGGCTGGACGAGATCAAGGCGCATGTTCCCGACGATAGCGGGCTGGACCAGGTGGAGCCGTTCATGGCGCCGCTGGTGACGGTGTCCGCCTTCGACCTGGGGCAGGACCGGCTGGCGAGCTTCTCGGCCTATCGCTTCCTCTATGAGCGGCTGCTGGGGGCCGGCGCACGGCCCTGGCTGCCGGGCGCCTTCTGTGCGGCGGCGAGCCTGCCGCATCTTCATCCCGAAAAGCGCCGGCTGCTGTTGCAGTCGATCAGCGAGGCGGCGGCCACCGCGGTCGGCTGGTCCAACCGCGAGCCGACCTTCTACCCCGAATGGGTCGAGAAGGTGGACCTGTCCAAGGCCAACTGATCCGGCCTGATCCTGCCGGCGCCCCTGGGGAGGGCGCGGGCGGGATGGCGGCTTGGTTGCTGGTCTGGCGCCGTTCGGCCTGTCCTTCCTCCGCCTTCTTCACGGCGCCGCGCGCATGAACCGCGCGGCGCTCGACCGTCCTCCATCATCTCTTGCTCTCGAAGAACAGGAAAATCACAGCCTTCACCGGGTGGGATTTGGGTGGGAAGCTGGCCACCTGTTTCACAGCGTCATCCCCGCGCAGGCGGGGATCCATCTCACCAGCTTCGGACCAGATGCGAGGTCAGGAGATGGATTCCCGCCTGCGCGGGAATGACGGATTTGGGTGGTTTCCTGCCATTCCACTAACGTCATGCAGAACTTGTTTCAGCATCTATCAGCCCCAACAAGCCATTGGTCTGCTGGGAGGAATGGACCCTGAAACAAGTTCAGGGTGACGATGATGGTGAGGACAGCTTATGGTCGCAAACCTGCCAATCGTCACGGGCGTCATCCTGACGAAGGTCAGGATCCATTGTGCACTACGCCAGATAGGGAGTGCTGAATGGATCCCGGATCAAGTCCGGGATGACGGATATGCCAAGGTCAGCTTTTGGGAGAAGCCGTGGAGTAAGTGGAGGGTACTCCTTCTGGGCGCCAGCCATCAAGGATTCATGGCGGGGGGCTGTGGGCGTCCCGCTGCAAAAGGCCAGAGGCGGGGGCTGGAGATCGCGAAGATCGGACTGATCGACATTCGGCTGCGGGCTGGTGCTGGATGCGGCTCGGCAGATTTCCGGTTCTGGCCGGCAGGCAGATCGTGCGGCCAAAGAAAAAGGGGCTGCGCGGCGGCAGCCCCTCCATGATCCCGATCGGGCCGGTCCTCAGCGGATCGGCGAGTCCGGCGACAGGCGCATGTCGAGATAATTGTCGACCGACTTCATCAGCTGGTCCAGCTCATGCTCGAAGAAGTGGTTGGCCCCCTTGATCTCGTCATGATGGATGGTGATGCCCTTCTGGGTGCGCAGCTTGTCGACCAGCTTCTGCACCGCGCTGGCGGTCACCACTTCGTCCGCCGTGCCCTGGACGATGATGCCCGACGAGGGGCAGGGCGCCAGGAACGAGAAGTCATACATGTTGGCCGGCGGCGCGACCGAGATGAAGCCGCGGATTTCCGGGCGGCGCATCAGCAGCTGCATGCCGATCCAGGCGCCGAAGGAGAAGCCGGCGATCCAGGTGGTCTGCGCTTCGGGGTGGAAGCTCTGCACCCAGTCGAGCGCCGCCGCGGCATCGCTGAGTTCGCCGATGCCATTGTCGAACGTGCCCTGGCTGCGGCCGACGCCGCGGAAGTTGAAGCGCAACACGGCAAAGCCGCGCTTCACGAAGGTCTTGTAGAGCGCCTGGGTGATGCGGTCGTTCATCGTGCCGCCGCCCTGCGGATGCGGGTGCAGGATCATGGCGACCGGCGCGCGCGGGCGGGGCGGGGGGCTGAAGCGGCCTTCGAGGCGACCTTCGGGTCCGGGGAAAATGACGTCGGGCATGGCACCTGTTATGGTCTGGGCTGCCACGGGGCAGCGAGGAAAGGGTCCGTGCGCGCGCCGGGGCTTGGCCATATGGCCTTCACGCTGGCGCAGCGCGGCAATCCGCCTATATAGATGCCGCCGCCATTTCCGCAATCAATGAGTAGTTCCGCTTGGCCGCCGACCGCCTTTATCTCGATCATGCCGCGACCACCCCGATGCTGCCGCAGGCGCAGGCCGCGATGGTCGCCGCGATGGCGGGCTGGGCCAACCCGTCCAGCCCGCACAGCGACGGGCGCGCGGCGCGGGCGATGCTGGAGGATGCGCGGCGGCGGATCGCGGCGGCGCTGGGATGGGATGGCCATATCCTCTTCACCTCCGGCGCGAGCGAGGCGATCGCCATCGCGCTGACCCGCGCCAAGGCGGGGCGAATCATCACCTCGCCGGTCGAGCATGACGCCGTGTTGCGCGTGACCAAAGAGGCCGAGCGGCTGGCGGTGGATGGCGATGGCCGGGTGCTGTTGCCGGAGCTGGCGCCGGGCAGTCTGGTCGCGATCCAGCATGTGAATAACGAGACGGGCGTGATCCAGCCACTGGCGGATTTCCGGCGCGCAGGGCTGCTGCTGTTTGCCGATTGCGCCCAGAGCGCGGGCAAGCTGGCGCTGCCCGAGGCCGACATGATCGCGATCAGCGCGCACAAGTTCGGCGGGCCGCCGGGGATCGGCGCGCTGCTGATCCGCGACCTGGCGCTGGTCGAGCCGAGCGGCGGGCAGGAACAGGGCTATCGCGCCGGCACCGAAAATCTGCCGGCGATCATGGCGATGGCAGCGGCGCTGGAGGCACGGGGCGAGTGGATGCCGGTGGCCGCCGCGCTGCGGGCAAGGCTGGACGCCGGGATCGAGGCGGCAGGCGGGCAGATCGTCGCGCGCGACGCGCCGCGCCTGCCGGCGATCGCCAGCTATCGCATGCCCGGCCTGTCGGCGCGGGCGCAACTGATCCAGTTCGACCTGGCCGGCATTTCCGTGTCGGCGGGCAGCGCCTGTTCGTCCGGTTCGCTCAAGACCAGCCATGTGCTGGGCGCGATGGGTTGGGACGCGGCGGAGGCCGGCGAAGTGGTGCGGGTGAGTTTCGGCCCGCAGACGAGCGCGGCGGATGTCGATCGCTTCCTGGCCACATGGACCGCCATGGCGGAGCGGGCGAGCCGGTGATCTATCTCGACTATCAGGCGACGACGCCGCTGGCGCCCGAAGCCTTCGAGACGATGGTGCCGCTGCTGCGCGACCAGTTCGCCAATCCGCACAGCGCGCATCGCGCCGGCCGCATGGTGGCGGCGCAGGTGGAACTGGCGCGCGACGCGATCGGCCAGTTGCTGCCACCGGGCGGCAGGCTGCTCTTCACCTCCGGCGCGACCGAGGCGCTGAACATCGCGATCCAGGGCGCGCCGGCGGGCGACATCGTCACCATCGCGACCGAACATGCCGCCGTGCTGGATACGGTGGCGGCGATGCGGCGGATGGGCCGGGCGGTGACGGTCCTGCCGGTGGATGGCGACGGGCTGGTCGATCTGGACGTCGCGGCGCGGGCGATCGTGCCGGGCGTCGCTCTCGTTGTCGCGATGCTGGTCAATAACGAGATTGGCGTGATCCAGCCGGTCGGCGCGCTGGCGCAACTGGCCCATGGCGCGGGCGCGCTGTTCCTGTGCGACGCGGTGCAGGGCTATGGCCGGGTGCCGATCCCCGACCCGTGCGACATGGTGGCGATCAGCGCGCACAAGATCCATGGGCCAAAAGGGATCGGCGCGCTGTGGCTGCGCGACGGGGTGAAGATCGACCCGCTGATCCATGGCGGCGGGCAGGAAGGCGGGCTGCGGTCGGGCACCTTGTCGCCCGCCCTGTGCGCGGGCTTTGGCGTGGCGGCGCGCCTGATGCGGGAGCAGGCGGAGGCGGATCGCGCGCACATCGCGGCGCTGTCTGCGCAGGCGCGCGCACTGTTCGCCGACTGGACGCTGAACGGCAGCGCCGACGCGCGTTATCCCGGCAATCTCAACATTCGTCGCGCCGGGATCGACGGCGCGCGATTGTTGTCCGATTGCCGCAATATGTCTTTTTCGCTCGGCAGCGCTTGCGCGAGCGGGTCCGGGCGGCCTAGCCATGTGCTGCGCGCCCTGGGTCTTTCAGACAGTCAGGCGCGCGGATCGGTGCGGATCGGCTTTGGTCGATACACGACACCGGCCGAACTGGAGGAGGCTGCGAAGGTGATTAACGGGGCGGCGACCGCACAAGCGGCGCCGTGAGCAGGGAGCATCGCATAGCATGACCATGGTCACCTTCATCAGCGCCGACGGCGAAAATCGACTGGAGGTCGATGCGCCTGCCGGGTCCGTCCTGCTGGAGGTTGCACAGGCGGCGGGTCAGCCGCTGGAAGGAACATGCGAAGGGCAAATGGCCTGTTCGACCTGCCATGTCATCGTCGATGCCGCCGATTTCGACCGGCTGCCGCGCGCGAGCGAGGATGAGGAGGATATGCTGGACCTGGCCGCTGCGGCGACCCGCACCAGCCGTCTGGCCTGCCAGATCATCCTGTCCGAGCAACTGGACGCGCTGACCGTCCGTATCCCCGGCGAATTCAACAATATGCAAGGTATGTAAGCCATGGCGCTGCGCAAATCCCTGTCGCTGGCGGCGCTGACCGCCTGTCTGGTCGTGGCCCTGCCGCTGTCGGCCGCGCCCAAGAAGAAGGCGCCGGCCAAGAAGGCCGAAGAGGTGCCGACCCTGCCGACATTGATGCCGCCCGCACCACGCTATCTGGTGCCGCAATCCGCGCTCACCTCCGTGCGCAATCCCAAGGAGATCGAGGAGGAGACCGGCGGGCGCATGGGCATCGCGCTGGTCGATCGCGACGGTGCGCTGATCCTGGGCTTCAACCGCGACGATCGCTTTGCCATGTGCTCGACCTTCAAGGCGCCGCTGGCCGCTGCCGTGCTGATCGGCGCGCAGGGCGGCAAGTTCGGGCTGGAGGGTGAGATCCCCTTCACCAAGGACGATATTCTCGATTACGCGCCGGTGGTGAAGAAGAACAAGAAGCGCGGCCGCATGTCGATGGCCGAACTGGCCGCGGCGGCGGTCGAAGTGAGCGACAATAGTGCCGCCAACCTGTTGCTGCCGATGCTGGGCGGGCCGGAGGGGCTGACCTCCTTCATCCGCGCCCATGGCGACAAGATCACGCGGCTCGATCGCATCGAGCCGGACCTCAACGAGAATGTCGCAGGCGATCCACGCGACACGACCAGTCCGGCGGCGATGGCCGGACTGATGGGGCGGTTACTGTTCCGCGATATGCAGGCGGCCGATGCTGACAGGCTGCGCGGCTGGCTGAATGCCAGCACCACCGGCGACAAAAGGATCAAGGCGGGCCTGCCCGAAGGTTGGACGTCGGGCAGCAAGACCGGCAGTTGCGGTACCGCCTATAATGACGTCGCGCTGGTGAAGTCGCCGGCGGGTGAGGAATATATATTGGCCATCTATCTCGACCGGCCGACCGTGGACGACAAGAAGGCCGAGGCGGCGATCGCCGAGGCCGCCCATTCGGCGCTGGAATTCGTCAGCAAGGCGCAGAAGAGCGGGCTGGACTAAAAGCCGCTCGATGGCGGGGGCGCCAGCCGACGATCCCACCCGCAGGAACTTTAATGTTTCTGGACGACGAAGGTGTGCGATACGCCCTGGATCTCCCTGAGATCGGTGCATTCCCGAACCTCGAGCGTGACACAGTCCTGCTGTTCGATGATGCGGAAAATTTCGTGCTGCGGCAAAGCGTTCATTTCCATGGCGGGCGCGGTGCCGGCCAGATATTCCGCCACGCTGAACCGCCACCCCTTGAGAAAGGTCGGGATCTGGACAATGGCCACGCCGCCGGGGCGCAGCGCGCTGAGTAGCCGCTCGTAGATCGCCGCCATGATCGGCGGAGGATTGTGCTGAAGCACGATGCGGCTGAAGATCAGGTCGAAGGTGCCGAGATCGTCAATGTCGTCCACCGATCGGATTTGGGCAAATTCAGCGTTGGTGATGGACTTGCTTTCCATGGTCTTCGCCGCTTCGCGCAGGTGGCTCGGCGAGATATCGACGCCGACGATCCTGCGCGCATGGGGGGCGAGGGCCACGGTGAGGCGTCCGACGCCACAACCGAAATCCATGACGCGATCGAAACCCGTTGCAGGCAGGCCGGCGCGACTGAGATAGCTCAGGGCATTGTCGACGTCGATCTGCCCATGGGCAAAGAAGGCGTCGAGATGCTCCTGCAATGAATCCTTGAAGAATACGGGATTGGTGAGAACCGACCAATGGGGTTCGGTTTCACCGAATTTCTTCCAGTTTTCCGCAATGCCGTCGAACATCATCTGCAATTGCCGGGGCGTGCAACGGACCTCGACGTCGTTATCCTTCTCGCCCATTTGTTGTCCGATGGGGGCGGCGCCAGCGGGCAGTGTCTGGGCGATCCCATCCCTAAACTCTGCGCTGTGGATGAAGGCCTAGCGAAGATCCTGCCAATTTGCCGCGCGGGCGTTGATGGCGATAACCTCCGCATTTTCCGGTTCGCGCCCGAGCAAGAAGCGGTAGCAATGTACGACGGCATCATGGGAAACAGGCATGTAAGTCAACCTCCCGATATTCGGAACGAGGGTTCTTGCAAGATCGGGATATTATCAAATATTCTTGCTAGCTCACGATCCAAAGCGCGGATGAGCGCGTTGGTGGCTCGTCTCTGTCCTCTCATCGCCGTTGAGCGGTGTTTGTTCCTCATGAGGAGCCGCATGGTCAGGGAAGGATCGCTGCATGTACGGCAAAGTCTGACCCGTGTCGTGAAGGCGGCCGGTGTAAGCAGCGGATTGGCAATGCCCCCTTGCCTTCCTGTCATGAGTTCGCCATATGCCCGGCCGGGAGTCGGGCGGACGTAGTCGTCGCCAACCTGGTCAGGTCCTGACGGAAGCAGCCACAACGATTTTTCTGCGGGTCGTTCCGGCTCCCACCATAAGCATCACAGCGTGAGCCGATCCGCTAGTCTGAGATTTTGGTCACGGGCGATACCTGGTATCAGAAAAGCATCTACAAGAATCCAGATGCCTAAGGCGATCAATAAAAAAAACGCCGATTATGGCTACAAAAGTCGCCCAGCCAATAATGAGTAGTGCGAGCTGAGCAACAGCTGTTCCTGTTTGGCCTAGGTAGAAGCGATGGCCGCCGAAACCTCCCAAAAAGAACCACAGAAGGTAGGCGACGCCGACCGATTTTTTGTTGGCGTCGTATAGCATTTGCTGACGGGCATTCGATCCCCCCGAACTACCATTATTCTCCTGAACGTTCATTAAATCCCCCTAGTTATTTGTGGAATGATGGCATCCCTATCAAAGGCGGGCAAGGCCGCACTTGTCGTTGGATTCTGGCGGTCCCTAGCTGCTAAGAGCTTAGCATGTCCGATTCCCCTCAGCCCTATCGCGTGCTTGCGCGCAAATATCGTCCGCGCAACTTTCGCGAGCTGATCGGGCAGGACGCCATGGTCCAGACGCTGGGCAATGCGATCCGGCGCGGGCGCCTCGCCCATGCCTTTCTGATGACCGGCGTGCGCGGGGTCGGCAAGACGTCGACCGCGCGGCTGATCGCCAAGGCGCTGAACTGCATCGGCCCGGATGGGCAGGGCGGGCCGACGATCGACCCGTGCGGCGTGTGCGAACCCTGCATGGCAATCGCCGAGGGCCGGCATATCGACGTGGTCGAGATGGACGCCGCCAGCCATACCGGCGTCGACGACGTGCGCGAGATCATCGAGGCGGTGCGCTATGCCGCCGTGTCGGCGCGCTACAAGATCTACATCATCGACGAAGTCCATATGCTCTCGAAGAACGCGTTCAACGCGCTTCTGAAGACCTTGGAGGAGCCGCCGGCCCATGTGAAATTCCTGTTCGCCACGACCGAGGTGAACAAGGTGCCGGTGACGGTGCTGTCGCGCTGCCAGCGGTTCGACCTGCGCCGCATCCCGGCCGAGATGCTGGCCGGCCATTTCGCCCATGTGGTCGAGGCCGAACAGGTCGCGGCCGAACCCGATGCGCTGTCGCTGATCGCGCAGGCGGCCGAAGGTTCCGCGCGTGACGGCCTGTCGATCCTGGACCAGGCGATCGCCCATGCCGAAATGGGCGAGGGCGAGCCGATGGTTACGGCCGCGCAGGTGCGCGAGATGCTGGGCCTGTCGGATCGCGGCTCCACCCGCCGGCTGCTCGGCCTGCTGCTGGAGGGCGATACCGCCGCGCTGCTGGGCGGGGTGCGCGATCAATATGCGCTGGGGGTCGAGCCGCTGTCGCTGATGCGCGGCCTGCTGGAGCTGGTGCATGCGGTCACGCTGGTGAAGGCCGGGCGCGACATTGCGACGCCGGGCCAGTCCGACGAGGAACGCGGCGCGCTGGCCGACTGGGCGTCGCAGATCGGCTTCGGCCCGCTGCATCGGCTGTGGCAGCTGATGCTCAAGGGTCATGACGAGGTGGCGACCGCCGCCCTGCCGATCGAGGCGTGCGAGATGGCGCTGCTGCGCGTGATGCATGCCGCGACCATGCCCGATCCCAGCGACCTTGCCCGGATGCTGCAGGGCGGGGTGCCGATGGCCGCGCCGGCGCTGCCGGGCCAGGCGCCCGCCGCCGCCGCGCCCGCGCCGGAACCCGCGTCCAGCCTGCCTGCCACATTCGAGGATCTGATCGAAGCCTTCTGGCAGAAGAGCAAGGGCCATCTGGCGCAGGAAATGCATGATTGCGTGGGGATCATCCGCTATGATCCGCCGATGCTGGAGTATCGCGGCACGGCCAGCCTGTCGCCCGACTTCGCCACCCGGATCATCCCGGCGCTGCGCGAGGTGACCGGCGTCGCCTGGACGGTGACGCAGGGCGAGGGGGAGGCCAAGCCGACCCTGCTGGCCAATGAACAGCGCCAGCTGGCCGACAGCCGCGCCGCAATTTTGGAAACCCCGGTGGTCAAGGCGGCAATGGACGCCTTCCCCGATGCCGAGCTGGTCCATTCGGATGAGCCGGAACAATGGAGTGCCGAAGCATGAAGGATCTGAACGAAATATTGGGGATGGCCAGCCGCGTGCAGGAAGAGCTGCAGCGCGCGCAGGACAATCTGGACAAGCTGGAAGTCGAGGGCGCGGCCGGTGGCGGCCTGGTCAAGGTGAAGGCATCGGCCAAGGGCCGCATCCTGGGCGTGTCGATCGACGACAGCCTGCTGGCGCCGTCGGAAAAGCAGATGCTGGAAGACCTTATCACCGCCGCGTTCAACGATGCGCGCAAGAAGGCGGACGAGGTCAGCAACACCGAAATGGGCAAGATGACCGCCGGCCTGCCGCTGCCGCCGGGCTTCAAGCTGCCGTTCTGAGCCGGCGCGCATTGCCGTTCCGGGGCTGCCGTTGGCGGATAAGCCCTTGTTCATCGTTGCAGCAATATGGTGATCGCTGATTGATTGACGCGACGGGCATCCCCATAAAGGCGATGAACCGCATGACGGGCCGCAAGTCTGGCCCTGGAGAGTGAATGACTACGCAATATCCCCTTCTGCCGCTGCGCGACATCGTCGTCTTCCCGCAGATGATCGTCCCGCTCTTCGTCGGTCGCGACAAGAGCGTCGCCGCGCTGGAAGCGGCGATGGAGGGCAATAAGGAAATCTTCCTGGTGTCCCAGCTCGACCCGGCCGAGGATGATCCGGGCAAGGACGCGCTGTATGACACCGGCGTGGTGTCGGTGGTGCTGCAACTGCTCAAGCTGCCCGACGGCACGGTGCGCGTGCTGGTCGAGGGCAAGCATCGTGCCCAGCTGGCCGATCTGGCGCCTGCCGAGGCGGGCTATCTGGTCGCCGAGGTCGCGCCGGTCGAGGAGATCGTCGCCGAAGGTCCGGAAGCCGCTGCGCTGATGCGCTCGGTGGCCGAGCAGTTCGAGAATTACGCCAAGCTCAACAAGAAGCTGCCGGCCGAAACGCCGGTGCAACTGCGCGAGATCGACGATGCCGGTCGCCTGGCCGATTCCGTTGCCGCCAACATCAACGTCAAGGTCGCCGACAAGCAGTCGCTGCTGGTCGAGCCCGATCCGGTCAAGCGGCTGGAGATGGTGTTCGCCTTCATGGAAGGCGAGCTGGGCGTGCTGCAGGTCGAGAAGAAGATCCGCGGCCGCGTGAAGCGCCAGATGGAAAAGACCCAGCGCGAATATTATCTGAACGAGCAGCTGAAAGCGATCCAGCGCGAGCTGGGCAATGGCGAGGGCGAGGAAGGCGACGAGCTTGCCGAACTGGCCGACAAGATCGCCAAGGCGAAGCTGAGCAAGGAAGCGCGCGCCAAGGCGACGGCCGAGCTCAAGAAGCTCAAGGGCATGCAGCCGATGTCGGCCGAAGCGACGGTGGTGCGCAACTATCTCGACGTGCTGCTGGGCCTGCCCTGGGGCAAGAAGGGCCGGGTCAAGACCGACCTCAAGAAGGCGCAGGCGATCCTGGACGAGGATCATTTCGCGCTGGAGAAGGTCAAGGACCGGATCATCGAATATCTGGCTGTGCAGGCGCGCACCAACAAGCTGAAGGGGCCGATCCTATGCCTCGTCGGCCCGCCGGGCGTCGGCAAGACCTCGCTGGGCCGTTCGATCGCCAAGGCGACCGGCCGCGAATTCGTGCGCCAGTCGCTGGGCGGCGTGCGCGACGAAGCCGAGATCCGCGGTCATCGCCGCACCTATATCGGGTCGCTGCCGGGCAAGGTCGTGTCGAACCTGAAGAAGGCGGGCACCATGAACCCGCTGTTCCTGCTCGACGAGATCGACAAGCTGGGCCAGGATTTCCGCGGCGATCCGGCGTCGGCGCTGCTGGAAGTGCTGGACCCCGAACAGAACAGCAAGTTCCAGGACCATTATCTGGAGATCGACGTCGACCTGTCCGACGTGATGTTCGTGACGACGGCCAACTCGCTGAACCTGCCGCAGCCGCTGCTCGACCGCATGGAGATCATCCGGCTCGAAGGCTATACCGAGGACGAGAAGGTCGAGATCGCCCAGCGCCATCTGGTGCCCAAGCAGATCGACGCCCACGGCCTGAAGAATGGCGAGTTCGAGGTTACCGAGGCCGCGGTGCGCGACCTGATCCGTTACTACACCCGTGAAGCCGGCGTCCGCACGCTGGAGCGGGAAGTGGCGCGTCTGGCCCGCAAGGCGCTGCGCAAGATCCTGGAAGGCGCGTTCGACAAGGTCGAGATCACGCCCGAAAACCTGGCCGACTATGCCGGCGTGCGGAAATTCCGCCATGGCGTGGGCGAGGAAGAGAATCAGATCGGCGCCGTCACCGGCCTGGCCTGGACCGAGGTGGGCGGCGAACTGCTGACGATCGAGGCGGTGACCGTGCCCGGCAAGGGCCTCATCAAGACGACTGGCAAGCTGGGCGAAGTGATGAACGAATCGGTGCAGGCCGCCTTCTCCTATGTGAAGGCGCGCTCGCCCGGCTATGGCATCAAGCCGAGCCTGTTCAACCGCAAGGACATCCATATCCACCTGCCCGAGGGCGCGGTGCCCAAGGATGGTCCGTCGGCCGGTATCGGCATGGTCACGACCATCGTGTCGACCCTGACCGGCATTCCCGTCCACAAGGATGTGGCGATGACCGGCGAGGTGACGCTGCGCGGCCGGGTGCTGCCGATCGGCGGCCTCAAGGAGAAGCTTCTCGCGGCGCTGCGTGGTGGCATCAAGACGGTGCTGATCCCGCAGGAAAACGAGAAAGACCTAGCGGAAATTCCGGCCAACATCCGCGAGGGGCTGGAGATTGTTCCGGTGTCCCATGTCGACGAGGTGCTGGCACGTGCGCTGGTGTCCAAGCCCGAAGCGATCACCTGGACCGAGGAAGATGATCTGGCGGCGCAGCCCAGCGCCGGCCAGGGTCGCGACGGCGATCCTGCTATCCGTCACTAAAAGCCCGGTTTTCGGCGCGTTTATGCCCATGGGGGCAAAAACGCGCCGGAGCCGGGTTTTTTGACGCTTTCCCTTTGACACCGCTTGAAAGCTGGGCCTTATTGCCCCGCCTACGCCGCGATTCCTTGACTATCCAACATCTATAAAGGGGGTTCCCAAGGCATGAACAAGCAGGATCTTATCAGCGCCGTCGCTGAAAGCAGCGGTCTCAGCAAGAGCGACGCCAGCAAGGCGGTCGAGGGCGTGTTCGACGCCATCACCGGCGCGCTGAAGAAGGGCGACGAAGTGCGCCTGGTTGGTTTTGGCACTTTCTCTGTGTCGCAGCGCAAGGCTTCGACCGGTCGCAACCCGCGCACCGGCGAGACGATGACGATCAAGGCGTCGTCGCAGCCGAAGTTCAAGGCCGGCAAGGGCCTGAAGGATTCGGTCAACTAAGGATGCAGGCGCGCCCGTTCGGGCGCCTTGTCATTCGATGATTTTGCCGGCGTCGCGGTCGGGACAGAGTGAGGGAGAGTGGCGCTGCGGCAGGGGAAACCCGCCCGGCGCGTGCATGTCGAAAGGAAGGGGTAGGGGCCGGGAGCCTCTGCCCCTTTTTTTATGGCCTTGTGCGGCGGATCGCGGCGATGATCGGCCCGCTGCCCTCGACCTGCTGCGCCTGCGGGGGTAGGAGGGGGCATGAGAGCGATCAGACGGGGTATCGGGACTTCGGGTGCAGCCTTGGCGCTGCTGGGGGCATTGTCGGCCTGTGGCGGGGGGAATTTCCGTCCGGTGAGCGACATGCCGGTGCGCATCGGCAAGCCTTATACGGTGCGCGGCACCACCTATGTGCCGGCCGACCAGCCGGGCTATGACCTGGTCGGCTATGCCAGCTGGTATGGATCGGAATCGGGCAATCGCACCGCCAATGGCGAACGCTTCCGGCCGGGCTGGATCACGGCGGCACATACCAGCCTGCCCTTGCCCGCCTATGTCGAGGTGACGGCGCTGGATACCGGGCGCACGATCCTGGTGCGGATCAACGACCGTGGTCCCTTTTCGCGCGGGCGGATCATCGATCTGTCGCGCGGCGCGGCGGAGGAACTGGGGATTCGCGGACAGGGCCATGCGGCGGTCCGGGTTCGCGCCGTCGATCCGTCGGAAAAGGATCGCAAGAAGCTGCGCAAGGGCAAGCCGGCGGAGGGGCGGCCGCGCGTTGGGGCGGACGAACTGGCCGTGCTGCGCGCCCGTCTGGCGGCGTCCGGCAACGATGCCGGGCGATAATTTTCATCCTTTGACATAAGCTGCTTGACGGGGGAGGGGCGGCCGCATATGTGGCCCTTCTCGCGGGGCAACAGCCCCTGTGGCGATCGTAGCTCAGTTGGTTAGAGCGCCGGTTTGTGGTACCGGAGGTCGCGGGTTCGGATCCCGTCGATCGCCCCATTTCCTTCGGGAATGCGCGAAATGAAACCCCGTCCTGCCTCGGCAGGATGGGGTTTTCGCGTTTCTGGCTTCGGTGATTTTCCTGGCGCGTGGCGGCGGCTTTCCGCTGCCCTGGGCGCAACAAGAAAGGGCGCCCCTTGCGGGACGCCCTTCCTCTGCCGACTAACGCCTATGGGGCGTTTAGACTTCGGTTTAGAAGCTGGCCTTGATCATGCCGCCGATGATGCGCGGTTCGTTGATCATGCCGGTCAGGTTGTTGAAGTCGATCGCGCTGACGGCGCGGATCTGGTTGGTGATGTTGCGGGCGAAGGCTGCGATCTCATAACCATGGTTCGACTTGTAACCGACCTTGAGGCCGCCCTCCAGCGACGAGCGGCCGCGGAATTCGGCTGCCGAGTAGAGGAAGTAGTTGATTTTGCTACGATAGGCCCAGTCGGTATAAGCGAAGACTTCGCCCGCATCGCCGACCGGGATGCCATAGCGCAGGGTCGCATTGGCGATGTAGCGCGGCGCCTGGGGCAGGTCATTGCCATCCAGATAGCTGTAGGTGGTGCCACCATCGACGAAGGTGTTGCCGGTGGGCGTGCACATGCCCGAGCCGCAGACCGCCACGAAGGCGTTCTTGTCGCGGATTTCGGTGAAGTTGTAGCTGCCGCCCACGGTCAGGTTCAGGTGATCGAGCGGCTGCGCCTCCAGATTGCCTTCCAGGCCATAGCCGACCGCCTTGTTCACGTTGATCAGGCGGGCCGAGTTGCCGACGCCGCCGACCGCCGTCAGCTGCAGATCGTCGGTGTTCCAGTAATAGGCCGACAGGTCGAAGCGGACCATGTTGGCGATCGCGCCCTTGATGCCGCCTTCATAGGAGATGGTGGTCTGCTTCTTGGCGACCGAGGGGACGCTGAAGAAGGTCACGCGGTCCTGGATCGCCGGGCCCTGATAGCCGGTGGCGACGCGGCCATAGAGGTTCACGTCGGGGCTGAGCGCATAGGTGGCGCTGACGTCCCAGGACAGGTTGCTGCCCTGCGCGGTGTTGCTGAGCGGCAGGTCGACGCCGATCAGCTGCGACGAGATGCTGCTGGCGGCGAGCGCCGGATCGAGCGTGATCGTGTCGCGCTTGTCGTCGTGCGAATAACGCACGCCGGCACGCAGCGTCAGGGCCGACGTCACCTTGGCTTCGCCCGAGGCGAACAGGCCGATATTCTCGTTGGTGTTGTTGTGCAGGATTGCACTCACCCGGTTGCCCGCGAGATCATAGGCATATTCGTTATACTTCAGGCGCTGGTGGAAGAAATAGGTGCCCGCCTGCAGGCGGATGCCGTTCATGTCGTCCGTCGCGAAGCGGAATTCCTGGCTGAATTCCTCCGGCTTGGTCACGCCGCCGGTGTTGGAGTCGAACGAGCCGACGCCGAGCTGGCCGGCGGTGCAGCCGGTATAGGGGTAGCAGCCGCCGCCATCGATGTCGCCGGTGCTTTCGACGCTGGCCTTCTCATAGCCGGTGGTCGAGAAGAAGGTGCCCAGGCCGTCGACATGGAGCTGCATGCGCAGATTGCCGCCGCCCTGCTTCATCGACTGGCTGGTATAGCCGTCCAGGTTCACATGGTCCTTGTCGAAGCCGTCGACGAAATGGTTGCTGCCCTGCTTGAAGATGTTGGCGCGGAACACGCGCGGGCTGCCGTCCAGGTCACGATAATGACCGCTCAGCACGGCCTTGAAGTCGCCGGCTTCATAGGCCAGCTGCACGCGGCCGGCCATGTCGCGATAGCCTTCCAGCTCGCTGGCGGCGTTGCCGCCGTCATTATCGTTCTTGACCCAGTCGTCGCGACGCTGGAGCAGGCCCGACACGCGGAAGCTGAGGCCGTCGGCGATCGGGCCGCCGATCGCGGCTTCGGCATTGACGGTGTTGTAGGTGGCCCAGGAGGCGCTGGCATAGCCGGTGAAATGATCGGTCGGCGCGGCCGAGGTCATCTTGACGACGCCCGCCGGGGTGTTGCGGCCGAACAGCGTGCCCTGCGGGCCGCGCAGCACTTCAACGCTGGCAAGGTCGAACACCGGGAAGCTCTTGAGCATCGGATTTTCGAGCGCGACATCGTCGAGCACGACCGAGACCGGCTGGGCGGCGTTGGGATCGAAATCGGTGTTGCCAAGGCCGCGGATGTAGAAGCGCGGGAAGGTGCGGCCGAACGAGCTTTCGACCTGAAGGCTGGGCGTGCGCGCGGCGAGGAAGCGGACGTCGAGGCCGCTGCTGTTGAGGGCGTCGAGCTTTTCGCCGCCGATGGCGGTCACGGCGACCGGCACGTCCTTGGCATTTTCAGCCCGGCGCGAGGCGGTGACGACGATTTCACCCAGGCCTTCGCCCGATGCGGCGGGCGCTTCGGTCTGGGCATGGGCGGCACCGATCGGCGCCAGAGCGGTGAGTGCGACGGCGAGCGCGCCGCGCGAAATGCTGGTGAAGATATGCGAAGATGTCATATTTGGCCCCCTTGATTGGCCTGGCATCCGTTTCCCTGCTGGTGTCCGCTGTTGCGGATCGCGCGCGACGCTATGCGCGCGCGGGGCTTGGGGCAAGCAGGACTGTCGCCATTCTGTAGCATCCGTGCAACAGATTTGCCAAAATGCGACAGTCCGACCCGATGGCGCTGTCAGGCCGTGCCCCGATGCAAAGCGCCGAAGGGACTTCGCACGGGCCGCATTGCCGATTATAGCGCGCGCATGGATGACGCACGCGACCGGGGGCTGACCCTCAACCCCAAATATGACGATCATGGCCTTATCACTGCGGTGGTGACCCATGTCACCTCGGGGGAAGTGCTGATGGTGGCGCATATGAATGCGCATGCGCTGGCGCTGACGGTCGAGACCGGCCTGGCCCATTTCTGGTCGCGCAGCCGCCAATCACTGTGGAAGAAGGGCGAAAGCTCCGGCCATATGCTTGGCGTGCGCGACATCCGGATCGACTGTGACCAGGATGCCGTCTGGGTGCTGGCAGAGCCGGCGGGGCCGACCTGTCACACCGGTGCGCGCTCCTGCTTCTTCCGCCGGATCGGACCCGATGGGCTGAGCGCGGTCGATGAACCGGGCGTCGATGCGGCGCACTAGCCTTTTTCTCGCATGTCTTCTGGCCGGGTGTCAGCAGGCCGCGACGCCGGGCGCCGCCGCGCCCGATCGCAGCGGGGCCGCGGCTTCGGGGCTGGAGCGCGCGGCGATCGCGACCGGCGCCATTGCCGACGCGTCGCGGATCGCGCCGGTCGGGCTGTTCCAGCGGCGGCATGAAGCGGGGCGGGATTCGCTCTGCGTCCTTCCCGCCAAGTCGGGCGACTATCGTTTCGGGCTGGAGGCGATTTTCGGCACCGAACAGAGCTGCCATGGCGCGGGCACGGCGCGGCGGGCCGGCGACAAGCTGATCCTGAGCTTTTCCGGGGGCAGGAAGTGCATCATCGTCGCCCAATATGATGGCGACCAGGTGGCGCTGCCCGGCGTGGTCGACATGGCCTGTGACCGGCTGTGCGACGGGCGCGGCAATCTGGAAGGGGTGACCTTCCCGCGCATCGCCAATGATGCGGGCGCGGCCCTGCGTGCGCGCGATCGCGCGGATGAACCGCTGTGCGAGGCGGACTGAACGGGACGGACTGAACAGGGCCGGCATTTTGGCCGGCCCCATCAGGTTGATCAGCGATAGCCGGCTGCGGCGAGCAGGGCGACCAGGTCCATCCGCTTGACCTTGAGCGATTCCGGCGCCGACACGTCGATCCATTCGTCGGGCGAGTGACCCCGGCCGCCGGTCGCCGCGCGCGGGATGGTGATGGCCGGGATGCCCAGGCTCATCGGCACATTGGCGTCGGTCGAGCTGAAGCTCATCCGCGCGGTGACGCCTTCGGCAGCATAGGCGGCGGCGGTCTGGCGGACCAGCGCCGTATCGGCGGCAGTGCTGCCGGCCGGACGATCGCCCACCACCTTCTTGTCGACGCGGATCGGGCCTTCCTTGATCGAGCGGGCGCCATTTTCGGTCGCGACGGCCTTGTCCACCGTGACGAGGAACGCCTGTTCCAGCTTGGCCAGTTCGGCAGCACTTTCCGATCGCATGTCGACCTGCAGCCAGACTTCCTGCGGGATGGCGTTGACCGAGGAGCCGCCGCCCACGACGCTGGCGCTGTAGGTCGTCTTGGGCGACTGGGGCACCGGGATCTTGTAGAGATCGACGATCGCCTGGCTCATCGCCGTCATCGGATTGACCAGGCCGAAGGCGCCGAAGCTGTGGCCGCCGGGGCCGGTGAAGGTCAGGCGATAGCGCTTTGATCCGACGCCGCCATTGATCAGGCCATCGACCGAGCCATCGTCGATCGAGAAGAAGCTGGCGATGCGGTCCTTATATTTGCCCTTGTGGAACAACTGCTTCATGCCGCGCAGGTCGCCCAGACCTTCCTCGCCGACATCGCCGACGAACAATATGTCCATCGGCGCGCTGATATTGGCGCCGACGATCGCCTTGATGAGGCTGAGTTGGGTGGCGAGGCCGGCGACATCGTCCCCGACGCCGGGCGCGTGGAGCTTGTTGCCCTCGCGCCGGACCGTGACCGGCGTGCCTTCGGGAAAAACGGTGTCGAGATGGGCGGACACGACGATCAGCTTGCCGCCCGGCTTGCCGCTGCCACGGCGCAGGCCCAGCACATTGCCGCCCTCGTCAATCTCCACATCGGTAAGGCCGGCGGCGCGGAACATGTCGGCATAGGCCTTGGCCCGCGCCTCTTCCTTGAAGGGGGGCGCCGGAATCTGGGTCAGGGTGACGATGTTCTCGACCCACTGGTCATGTTCGGCCTCCAGCGCGGCGAAGGCGGCCTTGACCGCCGGGCGCGCGCGGATCGCGGCAATGGCGCGGGCATCGGCCGGTGCGGTCGCGCTGGTGGGCGTGGCGGCACGGACCGGCACCGACAGGGCCGTGCTGGCCAATATTATACAGAGCGCGAACCGCTTCATTCTGGACCCCTTTTATGATGGGCGCACCGGCGTGGGCGCCGGGGTCCGTCTAGCCGGGGAGGCGGGCGCGCATCAATGGCCGATATAGCGGCCAGGGCGGTGGTTGACGAACAGCACGGCGTTGATCGCGGCGGCCGAGAGGACGGATAGGCCAAAACGCTCGGCATTGAGGATCGGCAGCGAGGCGAGCAGGATCAGCACGTCGCAGGCCATCTGGGTGCGGCCGGCATTCCAGCCGCGCGATTTCTGCAGGATCAGCGCGACCACGCCGACGCCGCCCACGCCTGCGCCATGGCGGGCGATGGCCAGGATGCCGAAGCCAATGATCGAGCCACCGAACAGCGCGGCGAAGAAGGGGCTGATCCGGGCGATCTCCATCGCATAGGGCATGGCAAGGCCGACGCCCATGATCGCGATATTGGCGAACAGGGTCTTGAGGCCGAAGGCCATGCCCATCGCCCGCCCGGCGAACAGGAAGAAGGGGATATTGATCAGCAGGAACAGCGTCGCGGGCGACAGATGGATCAGATAGGACAGCAGCAGCGCGATGCCGGCCATGCCGCCGGTCACCAGCTTTGCCTGTTTCAGCAGCATCAGCCCCATGGCGATGAAGGCGCAGCCAATGGCGATCGCATAGAAATCCTCGGCAGGACTATGCGGCCGCGCGACATGGGCGGGCGGAACGGGCAGGGTAGGAGACGGCGCCGGGGGCGTCGGGTCGATCGAGGTCATGGCATGTCCGAAAAGCGTGAGCGCCCCGTGCCATCCTCTCTTGTCGTCTTTGTCCGCGCCCATAGTCGCAGATGGGCGTTCTGAAAAGAGGCGGGTTAGCCGGCATCCACCTGTTTCGGGCCGAAGCGGTCGATCGCTTCGAACAGGCGTGTGAGCGCGATCCGTTCCTCCGCGTGGATTTCCGGGCGCCAGACTTCGAACAGCAGGACGACGCGGGTGTCATTGCCCCGGTTCCATGCCTCATGTTCGATGCTGTCGTCGAAGATCAGCATTTCGCCCGGCGCCCATGCGCGGGTCTCTGCGCCGACCCGCAGTGCGCAATTGTCGGCCACGATCAGCGGCAGATGGCAGATCAGACGGGTGTTGAGCACACCATGATGGGGCTGGATATGGGTACCCGGTTTCAGCAGCGACCAGAGCGCCATGGGCGAGCGGCCGGCGATGACGGGCCGGGGCACCTGTTCCAGCGCGGCCATGACGGCCGGGCAGCGGGCGGCATGGTCCGCTACGATCTCGCCATCCTGCCAGAAATAATAGGCGCCCCAGGAGGGATCGTCGCGCAGCGGGTTGTTGGGCGCCGGGCGATCGATGGGCGTCTGGACATAGGGCGCGAAATCGGGCGCACCGGCGCGGACCGCGTTCAGTTCGGCGATGATGGCGTCGGTTGCCGCCTCTACCGCCGGTACCCAGGCAAATTCGTCGCGCTCGTAAAAGGCGCGCTGCGGCAGGCCAGGAAAATAGAACATGCTGGGCTGCTGGAGATAAAGCTGCGTCTTGCCCAGCAGCAGGTCGGTCGCCTGGGCAATGCGCGGGAGCGTGGGGAGGCCAGCCATCGCCGCGTCGAGATGATCCTCGAAATCCCGGCTGGCGCCAGCGATCGCCTCCTGCGCGCGTTGAAGCAGCGGTTGTAAAGCGGGCGGGGCACCATGGGCGGCGGCCTGTGCCAGGGCGCTGCGGAACCAGGATGTCGCGCCACGCAGATCGCCGCGCCGCTGGAAATTCTGCCCCATGGCGAGCAGCGCGGGCAGGTTGCGCATATCCTGTTGCAGGATGCGGTTGAGCGCCGCCTGTTCGCCGTCCAGATCGCCCAGCCGGTTGCAGGCCTGGGCCAGCAGCATGGCCGGAGGGTCTGCCATTTCGGAGAGGGTGGCGCGCGCCACCGCCGCGTCGCCGCGGCGCAATGCGGCGATCGCCGCGTCCTGCAAAGTCTGTTCGCGTACCCGATCCGTCATCCGCCCGCCTTAGCCAGCGGAACGGATGGAAGGAAGCGGCTTATTCGCAGGGCACCAGCGCGGGCTGGGCGCTGCGCCGTGCGGTGGCGATGGCGACCAGATAGATGGCCAGGCCGCCCAGCGACAAGGCGCAGCCGATCCAGCCGGTCGACACCAGGCCATAGCCCGCCGCGATCGATAGCCCGCCGAGCCAGGGGCCGAGCGCATTGGCGATGTTGAAGGCGCTGTGGTGCAGTGCGGCGGCCAGCGTCTGGGCGTCGCCCGCAACATCCATCAGTCGTGCCTGCAACGGCGTGCCCATGCCGCCGCCAATGCCGATCAGGAAGACGATGAGGCTGAGGCTCCAGATATTGCCGGCCATGAAAGGGAAGAGAGCCAGCGCAACCGCGCTCCACACGAGGATGCCGATGACGGTGCGGTTGAGCGCACGGTCGGCCAGCCAGGCAACGACGAGATTGCCGATCGTCATGCCCAGGCCAAAGACGATCAGGATCAGCGGCACCAGGGTTTCGGACACATGAGTCACCTCGATCATGGTCGAGGCGACATAGGTGTAGACCGCGAACAGGCCGCCAAAGCCGATCGCGCCGGTCAGCAGGGTCAGCCAGACCTGCGACTTGCCGAGCGCGCTCAGCTCGCGCATCGGGCTGGCCTTCGGATCACCGGCGTCGCGCGGAGCGTAGAGCGCGACCAGGCTCATGGTCAGCACGGCGAGCGCGCAGACCACGAAGAAGCCCGACCGCCATCCCAGTATCTGGCCCATCCAGTTGGCGACCGGCACGCCCAATACCGTGGCGATGGTGAGGCCCGACATCACCTTGGCGATCGCCAGGGTGCGCTTCTCGATCGGCACCAGGCTGGCCGCGACCAGGGCGGCGACGCCGAAATAGGCGCCATGGGGCAGGCCCGAAAGGAAGCGGAACAGCAGCATCCAGTGATAGCTGGGCGACAGCGCCGACAGGCCGTTGCCGACCGCGAACATTGCCATCAGCGCGATCAGCAATGTGCGGCGCGGCAGGCGCGCGGCAAAGGCGGCGATCAGCGGCGCGCCGACCACCACGCCCAGCGCATAGGCGCTGATGGCATGGCCGGCGGTCGGCAGGTCGATGTGGAGGTCGCGCGCGAAGAAGGGCAGCAGGCTCATGGAGGCGAATTCGGTCGTGCCGATTGCAAAGGCGCCCACGGACAGCGCGAAAAGGACGAGCGCGGGGTGCGCCTTGTGGGACTGGCTGCCCATGAGAAGCTCCATGCTGCAATGCAAAATGACGGAAGTCCGCCAGATGGGCCGAGTGACAGCGATGGTCAAGGCTGCATACGTATGAGATTCTTGCAACTGGCAACGCATCTGGTGCAACGCGGCATCGAATGACGCTTTTCCAATTAATCGTATATGGTATTCATTGAATATGGGCAGGAATGAGATGAACGGGCAGGGTGCCGTGCTGGCGGGGGCTGGCGCCGTGCTGGCGTCGCTGCTGTCGATGAACATGGGCGCGGCCTTTGCCAAGACGCTGTTCCCGATCGTCGGTGCCTATGGCATTGCGGCGCTGCGCATCTTCCTGGCGGCGATCCTGCTGATGCTGTTCCGGCGGCCATGGCGCCGACCGATCCCGGCCGATGTGCGCTGGCCGCTGCTGATCTATGGCGCGACCCTCGCGCTGATGAACCTGCTCATCTATCAGGCGTTCGCCCGCATCCCGCTCGGCATCGCCATGGCCATCGAGGTGACGGGGCCGCTGGCGATCGTGCTGTTCGGTTCGCGCCGGCCGCGCGATTTCCTGTGGCTGGGGGCGGCGGTGATCGGCCTGCTGCTGCTCTTGCCGCTGCGCAGCGACGCCGCGCTTGATCCTTTGGGTGTCATCTTCGCTGTCGGGGCGGCGGCCTGCTGGGCGCTTTATATCCTGACCGGCAAGCGGGTGTCGGGCGCGCTGCGCGGCGATGCGGTCGCCTGGGGCATGCTGGCGGCGGCAATCCTGGTGCTGCCGGTCGGGCTGACCCATGCCGGCGCGTCGCTCCTTTCGCCCTGGGTGCTGATGGTCGGGCTGGCGATCGCCCTGCTGTCGAGCGCCTTGCCCTATTCGCTGGAGATGGAGGCGATGCGGCGCCTGCCCGCGCCGGTGTTCGGCCTGTTGCTGAGCGCGGCGCCGGCGATCGGCGCATTGGCGGGCTTCGTCGTGCTGGGTGAGCGGCTGACGGCGCTGCAGGGCGTGGCGATATTCTGCATCATCGCGGCATCAGGCGGCAGCGCGCTGACGGTGCGTCATGCACCCGCAATCGAGGATGCGCCGCAATAGGGGGGCCGGTCAGCCGCTGACGACGGCCTTGCTGGTATCCAGCATCTTGCCGTTGGTGATGATGACCATGTCGCCGACCTTGGTGACGCCGAACAGCTTCTGCGCAAATTCCTTGGGCACGCCGATGCAGCCATGGGTGGCATAGCCCCATTTGACGTCGCTGCCGTGGATGGCGACGCCGTCGCTGGTCAGCCGCTGCATATAGGGCATGGGCGCGTTGTTGTAGGTGCTGGAATAATGGTCGGCGTCCTTCTGCATGATCGGGAAGGCACCGAGCGGGCTCTGCTTGTCGGTCGCGCCATAGAGGATGACGGCGGCGCCGATTTCATAGCCGTCGCGGAAGACGGAAAGGGTCTGGGCTTTCAGGTCGACGGTGATGATGACCGGCCCCTTGGCCGGCGCGCCTTCCTCGTCCCAGGCATAGTCGCCATGCTCGAAAGGCCCCTCGATCTTGAGCACGCGCTTGACCGCCAGGGCATGGGGATCGACCTTCATGCCCTGATCGCTGCGCCGTTCGACCAGCGGCAGCGGCTTGGGCGCGGCGGCGGCCTCGGCCGGTTTGGCCTGGGTCGCGTTGCCGGCGTTGCGATCAATCTTGTCGGTCAGCAGCAGCGCGCCGCCGCCCAGGACGGCGCCGATCAGCAGTTTCGGGCCAAGGCTGCGAGCCAATGTGCCGATGACGCCTGCCATGATCTTCCTCGCTTCATCCTTTGCCGGTCAAGCTAACAGCCTAACCGGCAAAGGTTAAGGTCAGCCTTCGCGCGCCACTTCGGCGGCGGCGATGGCGGTCAGGTTGAGGATGCCGCGCGCGGTGACGCCGGGCGTCAGCACATGGATCGGCTGGGCGGTGCCGATCAGCATCGGCCCGACCGTGGGCGAGCTGGACGAGGCGCCGAGCGCCGTCAGCGTGATATTGGCGGCGTCGAGGTTCGGCATCACCAGCAGGTTGGCCGGCCCCTCGAACCGGGAGTCGGGGATCAGCCGTTCGCGCAGCGCCTGGCTGAGCGCGGCGTCGGCGTGCATTTCGCCATCGACCGCCAGCTCCGGCGCGGCCTGGCGCACCAGGTCGAGCGCGGCGCGCATCTTGCGGGCGCTGGGGCTGTTCGACGCACCGAAATTGGAGTGCGACAGCAGCGCCACGCGCGGCTTCAGGCCGAAATGCTGCAACTCGGTCGAGGCCAGCAGCGTCATTTCCGCAATCTGGTCGGGCGTCGGGTCCGGCACCATATGGGTGTCGGTGATGAACAGCGCGCCGGCGTCGAGGATCAGGCCCGACAGCGCATAGATCCGGCTGTGGTTGGGCGCGCGATCGATGATGCGCAGCACATGTTCGACCTGGCCCCAATATTCGGAGCGGCCGCCGACCAGCGCGGCGTCGACCCGGCCGGTGCGCAGCAGCATGGCGGCGGTGACGGTCGGGCGGCGATAGACATGGCGCAGGATTTCGTCTGGCGGCACGCCCTTGCGCGCGGCGATGGCGCGATAGGCCTCGACCAGTTCGCGCATGATGTCATGATCCGTCTCGGGATCGATCACCTCGACATCGCGGTCGAGCTGGAAGCTGAGGCCCATGTCGGCCAGCTTTTGTTCCAGCAGGCGGCGGCGCGCGACGATGGTCGGCTTGACGATGCCTTCGTCCAGGCCGTCCTGGATCGCGCGCAGCACGCGCTCATCCTCGCCCTCGCCATAGACGATGCGGCACTGGCTGCCGCGTGCGGCATGGAAGACCGGCAGCATCAGCTGGCCCGAGCGGGTGTTCTGGTGCGACAGGGCGCGCTTATATTCTTCCAGGTCCAGCGTCTTGGTGGCGACGCCGCTGTCCATCGCCGCCTTGGCCACGGCACCGGCAATCTCGCCGATCAGGCGCGGATCGAACGGGGTCGGGATGATGTAATCGGCGCCGAACACCAGCTTGCGACCGCCATAGGCCTGCGCCACGCTGTCATGCGCGGGCATGCGGGCGAGGGCAGCGATCGCGTCGGCGGCGGCGACCTTCATCGCTTCGTTGATCTGGGTCGCGCCGCAATCCAGCGCGCCGCGGAAGATATAGGGGAAGCACAGGACGTTGTTGACCTGGTTCGGATAATCAGATCGGCCGGTGGCGATGATCGCGTCCGGGCGCACTTCGCGTGCGGCTTCCGGGCGGATTTCCGGTTCCGGGTTGGCGAGCGCGAAGATCAGCGGATTAGGCGCCATCAGCGGCAGCCATTCCGGCTTCAGCACGCCCGGCGCCGAAAGCCCCAGGAACAGGTTGGCGCCCGGCAGCACGTCGGGCAGGGTGCGCGCGTTGGTGTCGCGGGCATAGCGCGCCATGTTGGGCAGCATGCCTTCGCGGCCCGAATGGATGACGCCGTCCTTGTCGGTCATCGTCACATTGTCGATCGGCAGGCCCATCGAGACGAGCAGGTCGACGCAGGCGAGCGCGGCGGCACCGGCGCCCGAAGTGACCAGCTTGGCGTCGGCCAGGGTCTTGCCCTGCAGCACCAGCGCGTTGCGCACGGCGGCGGCGACGACGATGGCGGTGCCATGCTGATCGTCATGGAAGACCGGAATGTTCATCCGTTCCTTCAGGCGCCGTTCGATCTCGAAACATTCGGGCGCCTTGATGTCTTCCAGATTGATGCCGCCAAAGGTCGGCTCCAGCAGGGCGACGGCTTCGACGAACTTGTCGGTGTCGGTGGTGTCGACTTCGATGTCGAACACGTCGATGTCGGCGAATTTCTTGAAGAGGACGGCCTTGCCTTCCATCACCGGCTTCGACGCCAGCGCGCCGATCGCGCCGAGGCCGAGGACGGCGGTGCCGTTGGAGATGACCGCGACCAGATTGCCACGCGCGGTATAGTCCAGCGCCTTGGCGGGATCGGCAGCGATCTCCTCGCAGGGGGCGGCCACCCCCGGCGAATAGGCCAGCGCCAGATCGCGCTGGTTCACCATGCGCTTGGTCGGCTCGATCGCGAGCTTACCGGGCTGGGGAAGGCGGTGATAGTCTAGGGCGGCGCGGCGGGTGTTATCGTCCATGCGATGCGCCTTAGAGACTGTGTTCCGCTAGGGCAAGCCAGTGCGGTCCGTCCGCGACTCCCACGGCGGCGCAAGGGCATATTGCGCAGCAAGAAAGTCGACGAAGGCGGTGATGGCCAGCGGCGGATTGGCCTGTGGCAGTTGCACGGCATAGAGGGCGACGTCGCTCGACCCTTCATGATCGGGCAGGATCTGGCGCACGTCGCCCTGCGCCAGCGCGTCGCTGATGTCCCACAGTGAACGCAGCGCGATGCCGCTGCCCGACAGCGCCAGTTCGCGCACGACTTCGCTGCTGTTGGTGCGGATATGGCTGTGGCCGTCGATCGCGACCGACCCCTTGGGACCGATCAGGCGCCAGGGCAACTGGCCATCGGCGGCGAGCAGGCGGTGCTGCTTGAGGTCGGCGATGCGCCGCGGCGTGCCGAAGCGGTCGAGATAGGCGGGTGCGGCGCACAGGATGCGCCGATTGGGCGCCAGCCGCCGGGCGGTGAGGCCGGCGCCCGGATCGGCGGCGATGCGGATGGCCAGGTCCGCCCGGCTTTCGATCAGGTCGACATAGTCGTCGGACAGGTCGAGCCGCAGGTCGATGCGAGGATGGTCGTCCAGGAAAGGCTGGAGATAGGGGGCAAGATGCATGCGGCCAAAGGAGGTCGGGGCGGTGATTCGCAGCGGGCCGGACGCAATCGCCGACACGCCCGACACGCGACGTTCGGCTTCGTCGAGAGAGGCGAGGATCGCGCGCAGGTCGCTATGGAGCCGCTCGCCCGCCGGGGTCAGCGCGAGCCGGCGGGTGGTGCGGTGGATCAGCCGGGCGCCGAGCCTCTCCTCCAGCCGGGCCAGCCGCTTGGACATCATCGCGGGCGAGATGTGGAGCCGCCGTCCGGCGGCCGCCAGCCCGCCTTCATCGACGATGCTCACGAACAATTCATGGTCCGGGTCCATCATATTCGTTCACCACAGGAAAGTCTCTATTCGAATAATAGCGTCTACACGGCATAATTGGAAAGGCGTAAAAGGACGGCATAGCAAGGAGTGGATTGCATGACCGACCGTATGATTGAACGCGCCGGCCTGAAGGTTGCGCAAACGCTGGCCGATTTCATCGAGCAGCGCGCGCTGCCGGGCACGGGCATTGATGCCGCCGCCTTCTGGGCGGGCACTGCCGACATATTGGCGCGCTTCACCCCCGACAATGCGGCGCTGCTGCGCACGCGCGATGACCTGCAGACGCAGATCGACGCGTGGCATCAGGTGCGCCGGGGGCAGGCGCACAACGCCGCTGCCTATCAGGCCTTCCTGCGCGAGATCGGCTATCTGGTCGAGGAACCGGCGCCGTTCGGGATCGGCAGCGAGAATGTCGATGCCGAAGTCGCCCGCATGGCCGGGCCGCAGCTGGTTGTCCCGATCCTCAACGCCCGTTTCCTGCTCAACGCCGCCAATGCGCGCTGGGGCAGCCTGTATGATGCGCTCTATGGCACGGATGCCATTGCGGGCGCGGCTTCGGGCAAGGGCTATGACGCGGCGCGCGGGGCGCAGGTCATCGCCTGGGCCAAGGCGTTTCTGGACGATGCCGTTCCGCTGGCAACGGGAAGCTGGGCCGATCTGGCGGGCGAGGAAATCATCCTGGCCGATCCGGCGCAGTTTGTCGGCACGAGTGCGAAGGGCAGGTTGTTCCGCCATAATGGCCTGCATATCGAAGTCGTCTTCGACCCGGACCACCCGATCGGCGCGACCGACCCGGCCGGCATATCCGACGTCATCCTGGAATCCGCGCTGACCACCATTTGCGACCTGGAGGATTCGGTCGCGGCGGTCGATGCGGCGGACAAGGTTACCGCCTATGCCAACTGGCTGGGGCTGATGCAGGGCGACCTGACCGAGACGTTCGAGAAGGGCGGGCGGCAGATGACCCGCGCGCTCAATCCCGATCGCGCTTATGCTGCGCCCGATGGCAACAGCTTCACGCTGCCGGGCCGCAGCCTGCTGTTCGTCCGCAATGTCGGTCATCTGATGACCACGCCGGCGATCGCGCTGCCCGATGGGCAGGACGCGCCCGAGGGGATAATCGACGGCATCGTCACCAGCTTGATCGCGCTGCATGATCTGGCCAAGGCGGATGGCAACAGCCGCGCGGGCAGCGTCTATATCGTCAAGCCCAAGATGCACGGGCCACAGGAAGCGGCCTTCACCAACCGCCTGTTCGACGCGATCGAGGATATGCTCGGCATGGCGCGCCACACGATCAAGGTCGGTGTCATGGATGAGGAGCGGCGCACATCGGCCAATCTGGCGGCCTGCATCCACGCCGTCCGCGACCGGATCGTCTTCATCAATACCGGCTTCCTCGATCGCACCGGGGACGAGATGCACACGTCGATGCAGGCCGGGCCGATGATCCGCAAGGGCGAGATGAAGGCGAGCGACTGGATCACGGCCTATGAGGATCGCAATGTCCAGATCGGCCTCGCCTGTGGCCTGTCGGGCCGGGCGCAAATCGGCAAGGGCATGTGGGCGGCGCCCGATCGCATGGCCGACATGCTGGAGCAGAAGATCGGCCATCCCAAGAGCGGCGCCAACACCGCCTGGGTTCCGTCCCCAACGGCGGCGACGCTGCACGCGACCCATTATCATCGCATCGACGTCTTCGCCCGTCAGGAAGAACGCAAGGCCGAGGGCATCGCGTCGCTCGACAAGTTGCTGACCATTCCCGTCGCGGTCGGCCGCAATTTCTCCGAAGAAGAGATCGCGCAGGAACTGGACAATAATGCGCAGGGCATATTGGGCTATGTCGTCCGCTGGATCGACCAGGGTGTCGGCTGTTCCAAGGTTCCCGACATCCATGATGTCGGCCTGATGGAGGATCGCGCGACACTGCGCATTTCCTCGCAGCATATGGCCAACTGGCTGCTGCACGGCGTTTGCACGGCGGAACAGGTTGATGCCGCGCTGACCCGCATGGCGGCCAAGGTCGATGCGCAGAATGAAGCCGATCCGCTCTATCAGCCGATGAGCGGGCGCGAGGGCGAGAGCCTGGCCTTCCAGGCGGCGCGCGCCCTGGTGTTCGAGGGCGTCGCGCAGCCCAATGGCTATACCGAGCCGCTGCTGCACGCCTATCGCGCCCGCGCCAAGGCGGAGGAAGTCCTCGAGATAGCGTAAACTTCGCTGTCACTCTTTCCCATGCTGCGTTAGCCCTGATCGGGTCGCAGCATGGGAGAGGCGCCATGACCATCATCGTCCATCATCTGAACAATAGTCGTTCGCAGCGCATCCTGTGGCTGCTGGAGGAACTGGGCGAGGCTTACGAAGTGCGCCGCTATGAGCGGGACCGCAAGACGATGCGCGCGCCCGCCGCCCTGCGCGCCGTCCATCCGCTCGGCCGGTCGCCGGTGGTGGAGGTGGATGGCCATCGGCTGATCGAGACCGGGGCGATCATGGAATATCTGGTCGCGCGAGCCGGTGGTCGCTTCGGCGCGCCGACCGATGCAGAGGGCGCGATCCGCTGGCGCCAGTTTCTCCATTATGCCGAAGGATCGATGATGCCGCCGCTGCTGGCCCTGCTGGTGGTCGGCAAGCTGGGCCTGCTTGGCCGACCGGCACGGCCGACGGTGCAGGGGATGCTGGACGATCATCTCGACTGGCTGGAAAGCGAACTGGCAAGCCGGCCCTATTTCGCCGGGCCGGACTTCTCCGCCGCCGACATGATGATGAGCTTTCCGATCGAGGCGTCGCGGGCACGCGGCGGGCTTGACGAATCGCGTCCGCATCTGATCGGGTGGCTGGAGAGAATACAGGCGCGGCCCGCCTATCAGGCCGCGCTGCGCACCGGGGGACATTATGCTTACGCCTGATCGCCGCACCTTGCTTCGCTATGCCGCTGCCGGGGTCGCCACCGCGCTGGTCAGTCCGCGCCTGTTCGCGCAGGAAAAGGCGGTCGAGGCGCTCCAGTCGATCACGCGCGACGTAACCCCGATCGGCAAGGCCGAGCGCGCCGACCGGCTGGCGCGGGCGCAGAAGATGATGCAGGCACAGGGCATCGACGCGCTGCTGGTCGAGCCGGGCGCGAGCCTCATCTATTATAGCGCCATCCGCTGGTGGCGTTCCGAGCGGCTGACCGCGCTGGTCATTCCGGCCAGCGGCACGCCTCTGGTTGTCTGCCCCTTTTTCGAGAAGCCCTCGATCGACGAATCGCTCGCCATCCCGGCCGAGGTCCGCGTCTGGCAGGAACATGAAAGCCCCTATGCGCCGATCGCCGATTATCTGAAGGCGCGGGGCCTGGACAAGGGGCGGATCGGCATCGAGGAGACGGTCCGCTATTTCGCGGTCGATGGGCTGAAGGCCGCGCTGCCCGCCGCGACCCTGGTGAAAGACCCGGTGACCCGCGCCATCCGCATGCGCAAGACGGCGGCCGAGATCGCGCTGATGCAGAAGGCAGCGGACGTCACCATGGGCGCCTATCGCTGGACCTATCCGCAGGTGAAGGCGGGCATGACCCCTGCCGATATCGGCGCGCTGATGACGGCCGCGACCAGTGCGCTGGGCGGCAAGGGCGAGTTCAACCTGATCCTGCTCGGCGAAGCGACCGCCTATCCGCATGGTTCCGGGAAGCCGCAGTCGGTGCGCGCGGGCGAGGTGGTGCTGATGGATTGCGGCTGCACGGTCGAGGATTATCAGTCCGACATCAGTCGCACCTTCGTCTACGGCGCGGCACCCACGGCGCAGCAGCGCAAGGTGTGGGACGAAGTGGCGCAGGGGCAGCAGGTCGCGATCCGGGCGGCGAAGCTGGGCGTGGCGGCCGGCACGGTCGACGATGCGGTCCGCGCCTATTATGAGAAACTGGGCTACGGCCCCGGTTACAAGCTGCCCGGCCTGTCTCACCGCACGGGCCATGGCATCGGCATGGAGGGGCATGAGCCGGTCAACCTCGTCCATGGCGAGACGACCAAGCTGGACATCGGCATGTGCTTCTCCAACGAACCGGGCCTCTACCTGCCCGGCGCGATGGGCGTGCGCATGGAGGATTGCTTCCACATGACCGGGCAGGGGCCGCAATGGTTCTCCAGGCCGCCGGTGTCGATCGAGGAGCCGATGGGGTAGGTGTTGAGTTCTTCCTTTTCGGGCTTTGCTTATCGAAGCCTCAGTATTTCAACAAGAGATCGTAATAATGACGACTTCTGGCCCGATTGATTTGGATAAGCTTCTCGATACGGTCTGCGATGAAGCGACTTTCATCGAATTTATGCAGGCTTTGGCGGGTGATTTCGCTGCTGAACGGGAAGCCGAAAATGGCAATTCTAGCGGGCCATATGGCCCCGGCCATCTGGGCTGGGAAAATGGAACAGTCGATGATTTTTTGTTTGCTGCTGCGGCTTGGGGGCACATCAAAATGCTGACAGGTCAATCGGCTGCGGAGCCAAACCTATGGCGCCGATGTGCCCACATTCTCTACGCTGGGAAATTTTACGAGTAATCGCATCATTGTCTATTCCGTCATCCCAGCGAAGGCTGGGATCTCACTTTTCTTGAAGGCACCGAAAGAAGGACAGAGAGATGCCAGCCTTCGCTGGCATGACGGATGTTTCTGCACGACCAAATCCCCCGCTTGTGCGGCGGGCCGCTTCCCACTAAATCGCGCGCATGACCTCGACCAACGACATTCGCCGCAGCTTCCTCGATTATTTCGGGGCCAATGGCCACACCATCGTTCCGTCCGCGCCGCTGGTGCCGCACAACGACCCGACGCTGATGTTCGTGAACGCCGGCATGGTGCCGTTCAAGAATGTCTTCACCGGTCTGGAAACGCGCCCCTACAAGACCGCGACGTCGAGCCAGAAGTCGGTCCGCGCCGGCGGCAAGCACAACGATCTGGACAATGTCGGCTATACCGCGCGCCATCACACCTTCTTTGAAATGCTGGGCAATTTCAGCTTCGGCGACTATTTCAAGGAACAGGCGATCCATCATGCCTGGACCCTGCTGACCAAGGAATGGGGCCTGCCCGCGGAAAAGCTGACGACGACCGTCTATCACACGGACGACGAGGCGTTCGACCTGTGGAAGAAGATCGCGGGGCTCCCCGATCACAAGATCATCCGCATTCCGACCAAGGATAATTTCTGGGCGATGGGCGACAGCGGCCCGTGCGGCCCCTGTTCGGAAATTTTCTACGACCATGGCGACCATATCTGGGGTGGCCCTCCGGGATCGCCGGAAGAGGATGGCGACCGTTTCGTCGAGATCTGGAATCTCGTCTTCATGCAATATGAGCAGGAAGCCAACGAGATCGTTTCGGAACTGCCCAAGCCCTCGATCGACACCGGCATGGGGCTGGAGCGCATCGCCGCGGTGATGCAGGGCGTCCATAACAATTATGACATCGACACGTTCAAGGCGCTGATCGCCGAGAGCGGGGCGCTGACCCGCACCGCGACCGACGGCGAGTTCCAGGCCAGCCACCGCGTCATCGCCGACCATCTGCGCTCGACCAGCTTCCTGATCGCCGATGGCGTGCTGCCGGCGAACGAGGGCCGTGGCTATGTGCTGCGCCGGATCATGCGCCGCGCCATGCGCCACGCGCACATCATCGGTGCCAAGGATCCGCTGATGTATCGCCTGGTGTCGAGCCTGGTGTCGGAAATGGGCGGCGCCTATCCCGAACTGGTCCGCGCCCAGCCGCTGATCGAGGAAACCCTGCTGCGCGAGGAAACCCGCTTCCGCAAGACGCTGGAAAACGGCCTCAAGCTGCTGGACGAGGCGACCGCCGATCTGGCCGAGGGCGCGACCCTGCCGGGCGAGACCGCGTTCAAGCTCTATGACACCTATGGCTTCCCCTATGACCTGACTGAGGATGCGCTGCGCACCCAGGGCCTGTCTGTCGACCGGGCCGGCTTCGACGCCGCCATGGCCGAACAGAAGGCCGCCGCGCGCGCCGCCTGGAAGGGATCGGGCGAGAAGGCGTCGGACGAGATCTGGTACGACATCGCCGAAACGCTCGGCAGCACCGAGTTCATCGGCTATGCCTCGACCAAGGGCGAGGGCGAAGTGCTGGCCCTCCTCAAGGATGGCGCGCGGGTCGATACGGCGTCGGCCGGCGACAAGGTGACGATCATCACCAACCAGACGCCCTTCTATGGCGAGAGCGGCGGCCAGAATGGCGACGCCGGCACGATCACCACGCTGGGCGGCCTGGTGGCCGAGGTTGCCGACACGTCCAAGCCGCTCGGCCGCCTGCATGCACATCAGGCGACGATCAGCGCGGGCAGCGTCAAGGTCGGCGACACCGTCAACCTGACGGTGGATGTCGAGCGTCGCGATCGCATCCGCGCCAATCACAGCGCCACCCACCTGCTCCATGCCGCGCTGCGCAAGGAACTGGGCGGCCATGTCACCCAGAAGGGCAGCATGGTCGCGGCCGACCGCCTGCGCTTCGACTTCTCGCATCCCGAGGCACTGACCCAGGCGCAGATCGCCAAGGTCGAGGCCGATGTGAACGCGCAGATCCGTCATAATGACGAGGTCATGACCCGTCTGATGACCCCGGACGATGCGATCGCCGCCGGCGCAATGGCGCTGTTCGGCGAGAAATATGGCGATGAGGTTCGCGTCCTTTCCATGGGTAAGGGCGACGACCATAGCTATTCTGTCGAACTGTGCGGCGGCACCCATGTTCGCGCGCTCGGCGACATCGCCCTGTTCAAGATCGTGTCGGAAAGCGCCGTGTCTTCGGGCGTGCGCCGGATCGAGGCGCTGACCGGCGAGGCGGCGCGCCTGTGGCTGGTCGAGCGTGACGAGAAGCTGCGCCAGACCGCGGCCGCGCTCAAGACCACGCCGGAAGAGGTGCCCGCACGCATCGCCGCGCTGGTCGAGCAGAGCCGCAAGCTGGAACGGGAACTGGCCGAAGCCAAGAAGGCGCTTGCGCTGGGCGGTGGCGGTTCGGCCAAGCCGGCCGGTCCCGAGAAGGTCGGCAGCGTCGACTTCCTGGGCCAGGTGATCGACGGCCTCGACCCCAAGGAACTGCGCGGCATTGTCGACGGCAACAAGAAGGTGCTGGGCAGCGGCGTGTCGGCGGTGCTGGCCGTGGTCGATGGCCGCGCGACCATTGCGGTGGGCGTGACCGACGACCTGACCGGCAGCTTCAGCGCGGTCGATCTGGTCCGTGCGGGCGTTGAGGCGCTGGGCGGCAAGGGCGGCGGCGGCCGTGCCGACATGGCCCAGGGCGGCGGCCCCGATGGCGACAAGGCGCAGGCCGCGATCGACGCGGTCAAGGCCGCGCTCGCCAGCGTTCCGGCCTGACACGATGGGCAGGCGCGCCGCCGGTGCGCTTGCCGTCCCTATGCTGCGCCTGATCCTTGCATCCTGTCTGCTCGCCCTGCCAATGACGGCGCGGGCGGGCGAGGCGGTGACCATCACCTCGCCCGTGCCGTTGCCGGCCGCGCATGATCGCGCGCGCCTGTTCCTGGGCGGCAGCATCGACATGGGCAAGGCGACCGACTGGCAGCGCGACATGATCGCGGCGCTGGCCGACGAAAAGGTGACGATCCTGAACCCGCGCCGGGCCGACTGGAACCCGGCCTGGAAGCCCGAAGCCGGCGACCCCCATTTCCGGCAGCAGGTGGAATGGGAACTGGCCGCGCTGGACAGCGCCGACATCATCATCCTCTATCTGGCGCCGGGCACGCAGAGCCCGGTCAGCCTGCTGGAAATGGGCCTGCATGCGCGCGGCGGAAAATTGATCGTGCTGTGTCCCGACGGCTTCTGGCGCAAGGGCAATGTCGACATCACCGCGGCCCGCTATGGCGTGGAACAGGTGTCGACGATTGAAGAACTGACGCGCGTGGTGCGGCGACGCATCGGCGCGGTCAACACGGCGCTGCCCGCAGCCGATTGACCCGACCCTGCACGGCTGACAAGTTGCGATGCAGGGGGATATATGGCCAGCATTGCAAGCACATCGTCGCAGCCCAAGGGGATTGCGCCCGACCGTTATGAACGCGTCCTGGCGGTGGCGTCCGTCATCCTGCTCGCCGTGGTGCTGACCGCGATCGGGCGGGGGCATGGGCAGTGGGGGCAGGTGCCGGGCCTCGTCTGGTTCCATCTGCTGACGATCCTGGTCGCGCTGGCGCTGACGCCGGTGATGCTGTTGCGGCGGCGCGGCGACGGGCGGCATCGCTGGCTGGGCTGGGTGTGGAGCAGCGCGCTGTTCCTGACCGCGCTCGACAGTTTCCTGCTGCACGGGCCGGGCAGCCGGTTCAGCATCATCCATATCCTGTCGATCTTCACCCTGATCCAGGTGCCGATCATCGTGCTGTCGGCGCGGCGCCATGACCTCAAGCGCCACCGTCGGTCAGTGCGCGGCATGGTGACGGGGGCGCTGCTGATCGCCGGCTTCTTCACCTTCCCGTTCGACCGGATGCTGGGCCACTGGCTGTTTGGCTGAGTGGGGGCGCGGGCTGGTACCGCACCGAAAAATCGCCCTTTCGCGATTTTTGCAACAGGCTCTAAGAGGCTGCCATGGATCTGACAGCTTTGATCGACGATATCGTGGCCGCCATGGCCAGGGAGACGGAGCGGGGCACGGTCGCCAGCTATATTCCCGAACTGGCGAAGGTGGATGCCGGCCAGTTCGGGATCGCCATCGCCACCGCCGACGGGCGGCTGTTGACCGGCAGCGACGCTGACACCGGCTTTTCGATCCAGTCCATTTCCAAGGTGTTCGCGCTGACGCTGGCGCTGGGCAAGGTCGGCGACCAGTTGTGGGATCGGGTCGGGCGTGAGCCGTCGGGCAATGCCTTCAACTCCATCGTCCAGCTGGAGCAGGAACATGGCATCCCGCGCAATCCCTTCATCAATGCCGGGGCGATCGTGGTCGCCGACGTCAATCTGGGCGGGCATCAGCCGCGCGTGGCGATCGGCGAGATGCTGCGCTTCGTGCGCTATCTGGCCGGTGACGACGCGATCCGCATCAATGAGGAGGTGGCCGCGTCGGAAACGGCGACCGGCTATCGCAACATGGCGCTCGCCAATTATATGCGCGCCTTCAACAATGTCCGTCATCCGGTCGATCTGGTGCTGGGCAGCTATTTCCATCAATGCGCGATCGAGATGAGCTGCCGGCAACTGGCGCTGGCGGGCCGTTACCTGATGCTCGATGGGCGCCATCCCGAGGGCGGACGGGTCGTGTCGCCCAGTCGCGCGCGGCGCATCAATGCGCTGATGCTGACCTGCGGCCATTATGATGCGTCGGGCGATTTCGCCTTCCGGGTCGGCATTCCCGGCAAGTCGGGCGTGGGCGGCGGCATATTGGCGATCGTGCCGGGCCGCGCGACGATCGCGGTCTGGTCGCCGGGCCTCAACACCAGCGGCAACAGCGCGCTGGGCACCAAGGCGCTGGAGATGCTGGCGCGGCGGACCGGCTGGTCGGTGTTCAGCCCGCCCGAAGTGCATCAGGGCTGACGCGGCGACGCGACAGTCGAAGTTCACAGTGTCGTCAGCATAGAATTGGGCCATTTGCACCGGAAACGCGCCTGCCACGCGCCACCGACGCGACAGTGACGTGACAATCGGGGCACGGCCACGCACCTTCGACGCGACAGTGAAGCGACAGCCAGGCGACAGCGACGCAACAGTCACTGCCGATCAGTCGCGATGTAGTGAGTGCGTTCCATCGGCAAGGATAGAACAGAGACAGGCGCAATAGGAAAGCCCTAGCGCCTCAGGGCACTTCGTCCTGACGCAGGCGGCGCAGGCGGGGGGCGGATTGTAGCTGGGCGGCTTCCTTGATGCCGACGCGCAGATCCTCGCGCGCCTGATGGATCGACGCGATCACCGGCCCCATGGCGACGCCAAGGTCGACCAGCGCGGTTTCGGCCAGTTGCAGCGAGCTTTCGAGCGTTTCGGGCACGGCGTCGCTGGCGCCGGCCTTGTAGAGCTGGGCGGCATGATCGGCATCGCGGGCGCGGGCGATGATCGGCAGGTCGGGCACCCAGCCGCGGACCCGCTTGGTGACCCGCACCGACAGGACCGGATCGTCCATCGTCAGGATGAGCGCGCGGGCATGGCCGAGGCGCAGGCGATCGAGCATTTCCGCACGCGCGACGTCACCGAAAAGGATCGGATAGCCCAGGCGCCGGGCCTCGGCGACGACATCGGGATCGGATTCGACGACGATGAAGCGCTGGCCATGGGTCTTGAGCAGGTCGCAGACCATCTGGCCGACCCGGCCGAAACCGATGACGACGGCCGCCGCCTCGGTCTGGTCCGGTTCGGTCTCGACCCGTTCCTCGCCAATGGCATTTTCCAGCCGCTGGGCGATGTCATGGCCGAAGCGCGCCAGCAGCGGCGTGATGGTGAGGCCGATGGCGGTGACGATCTGCCAGAAGGCGGCGGTGGAGGGGAGGATCAGCTTGGCCGCCGCCGCCGCGGACAGCACGATCAGCGTGGTTTCCGACGGGCTGGACATCAGCACGCCGACTTCCAGCGCGACGCCCTTGCGCACGCCCGAGAAATAGAGAAGCAGGCCGGTGACCAATGTCTTGGCGACGACGACGCCCAGCACGGCGAGCAGCAGGCTGGGCCAGTTGGCGAGGATGACGCGCAGGTCCAGGCTCATGCCCACGGTGATGAGGAAGACGCCGAGGGCGAGGCCCTTGAACGGCGCGGTCATCACCTCGACCTCGCCATGATAGTCGGTCTCTGCGATCAGCAGGCCCGCGAGCAGGGCGCCGACGATCGGCGACAGGCCAGCGATGGAGGTGGCAAGGCTGGAGAGGATGACGACCAGCAGGCTGGCGGCGAGGAAGACTTCCGGGCTCTTGGTGCGCGCTGCCTGGCGGAAGATATGGGGCAGGAAGATGCGGCCGAAGACCAGCATCACCGCGATGGTGAGGCCGCCCTTGAGCAGGGTGGTCGCCAGTTCGTTCCAGGCGGCGTCGGGGCTCGTCGCGACCGATGGCGCCAGCGCGCCGAGCATGAAGATGATCGGCACCAGCGCCAGATCCTCGAACAGCAGCATCGAGAAGGCGGAGCGGCCGACCGCGCTCTGGGTGCCGACCATCGGTAGCACCACGGCGGTGGAGGACAGGGCAAGGGCAAGGCCGAGGCCGATCGCGCCGGCGGTCGGCTGTCCCAGCAGATAGAGGCCCATGGCAATGAGCGCGGCGCTGCCCAGCAATTCGGTCGCGCCGACGCCGAACACCTGCGCGCGCATGCTCCACAATCGCCGGAAGCTCAGTTCCAGCCCGATGGAGAAGAGCAATAATATGACGCCCAATTCGGCAAATGGCTCAATCGCCGCCCGATTGGAGATGGTGACATGATAGAGCCAGGGATATTGGCCGACCAGCGAGCCAAGTCCTGCCGGACCGACGGCAAGTCCCACCAGGATGAAACCGATGACGGGACTGATGCGGAAACGGGCGAAACCGGGAATGACCAGGCCCGCTGCACCCAGGATGACGAGGGAGTCGCTGAAGCTCTGGGGATTGATTGCATCGGTCATGAGGCATCATTGCGGGTGACGCACGGAAATGCCAGCCTTTTGCCAAAAGAATTCCGGGCAAATCGCCAGCGCAGGCGGGCGCGGTGCGATGTGACATTTGCGTTACCGGCCTGTAATTTTCCGGACATCCCGACGCAAAATCGGCGGCGCTAGAAGGGCGGTCGGATTTGCTATGGACGAATGGTGATGGGAATGATGGCTGCGCCGCTGCAAGATGCGCCGATCAGTGCCGGGGATATCCTGATCTGGGCAAGGGTCGAACAGGCCCTGGCCGGCAAGAATGCGGCCCTTGCGGCGCAGATCAATGCCCGCGCATGCGGCCGCAGCATGAGCTCCACCGCCGATGTCGAGATTGCGTCCGAACTGGCGCGGATGGACGAGGGGCTACTGGTCAGGCTGTGGCTGGGCGCCGACGATCCCGAACATCCGACCCGCCGGGAAATGCTGGCGCTCGATCGCCTGGCGCTGATCAGCGCCGATTTCTGAGCGGCGAGGCAAGCCGCCTGGTGCGGACGATGGGACTTGAACCCATATTCCCAGGGGGAGGCGGATTTTAAGTCCGCTGCGTCTACCGATTTCGCCACGTCCGCGCTGCGCCTTCCCCTGAAGGCTCAGGCGCGGCAGGTCAAGGGGCTGATCAGTCGGCGGCCTTGCCGTTCAGCCGTTCGCGCATTTCCTTGCCCGGCTTGAAATAGGGCACGCGCTTGGCCGAGACCGGCACCTGTTCGCCAGTGCGGGGATTGCGGCCGGTGCGGGCATCGCGGGCGCGGGTGGTGAAGGCGCCGAAGCCGCGCAGTTCGACCCGGCCGCCACTCGACAGGCGATCGACAATCTCGCGGAAGAAAAGATCGACGATCCTTTCCACTTCCTGCAGGCTGAGGCCCGGATTTTCTTCGCCGAGTTTCTGGATCAGTTCAGAACGGATCATAGTTCCTCCAGCACCCCTAATTTCCCCTGCCGACATTTATAAACAATTGGAAAGCTGTTGACAATCGGGGAGCAACGAAATCGTTTCGATAGGGCAAGGAAGTGGCGGAAGGGCATGAAAAAGCCCGCCGGAACATGGGTTCCGGCGGGCTTTTCTTTGCCTGTTGGCAGGAAGGAAGGGATTAGCCTTCGTTCTTGGCCTTGAGCGCTTCGCCCAGGATGTCGCCCAGCGACGCGCCGCTGTCCGACGAGCCATACTGTGCAACAGCCTGCTTTTCTTCGGCAATCTGCATCGCCTTGACCGAGAAGGTCGGCTTCTTGGCGCGGTCGAAACCGGTCACCATGGCGTCGAACTTCTGACCGATCTGGAAGCGTTCCGAACGCTGTTCGTCGCGGTCGCGGCCCAGGTCGCTGCGCTTGATGAAGCCGGTGGCGCCATCTTCGCCGGCCTGGACTTCCAGGCCGCCGTCGCGAACTTCCAGAACGGTCACGGTGACGATCGCGTTCTTGTTCAGGCCAGCAGCAGCGGCGGTGGTGCCGCCGGCGGCCGGACCGCCACGCTCAAGCTGCTTCATGCCGAGGCTGATGCGCTCCTTCTCGACGTCGATGTCGAGAACGACGGCCTGAACCGTCTCGCCCTTGCGGTGCAGCGCCAGCGCGTCTTCGCCCGAGATGCCCCAGGCGATGTCCGACATGTGGACCATGCCGTCGACGTCGCCGTCCAGGCCGATGAACAGGCCGAATTCGGTCGCGTTCTTGACTTCGCCTTCGACGGTCGAGCCGATCGGGTGACGTTCTGCGAACGAATCCCACGGGTTCGACTGGGCCTGCTTGAGGCCGAGCGAGATGCGGCGCTTCTCGGGATCGACTTCGAGAACGATGACTTCCACTTCCTGGCTCGTCGAAACGATCTTGCCGGGGTGGACGTTCTTCTTGGTCCAGGACATTTCCGAAACATGGACCAGGCCTTCGATGCCCGGCTCCAGTTCGACGAACGCACCATATTCGGTGATGTTCGTGACGCGGCCCGACAGCTTCGCACCGACCGGGTACTTGGCGGCGGCGCCTTCCCACGGATCATTTTCCAGCTGCTTCATGCCGAGGCTGATGCGCTGGGTTTCGCGGTTGATGCGGATGATCTGGACACGGACGGTGTCGCCGATGTTGATCATCTCGTTCGGGTGGTTGATGCGCTTGTACGACAGGTCAGTGACGTGCAGCAGGCCATCGATGCCGCCCAGGTCAACGAACGCACCATAGTCGGTGATGTTCTTGACGACGCCTTCGATGATCTGGCCTTCGGCCAGGGTCTGGATCAGGCCCGAGCGCTGTTCGGCGCGGGTTTCTTCCAGGATGGCGCGACGCGACACGACGATGTTGCCACGACGGCGATCCATCTTGAGGATCTGGAAGGGCTGCGGGATGTCCATGAGCGGGGTGACGTCGCGAACCGGGCGGATGTCGACCTGCGAGCCGGGCAGGAAGGCGACGGCGCCGTCGAGGTCGACGGTGAAGCCACCCTTGACGCGGCCGAAGATGACGCCTTCGACGCGGGCGCTTTCGGTGAACTCGGCTTCGAGCTTGTCCCAGGCGGCTTCGCGGCGCGCGCGGTCGCGCGACAGCATGGCTTCGCCATGGGCGTTTTCGACGCGGTCGACATAGACTTCGACTTCGTCGCCGACCTTGAGGTCAGCCTTCTGGCCGGGAGCGGCGAATTCGCGCAGCGGCACGCGGCCTTCCGACTTCAGGCCGACGTCGATCAGCGCCATGTCGTTTTCGATGCCGGTGACGGTGCCCTTTACGACGCGGCCTTCAAAGCCGCCGTCTTCGCCACCGAGAGAATCATTGAGAAGCGCGGCGAAATCGTCGCGCGAGGGGAATGCCGTAGAGGCCATGGTTGGTCCTTCACTCATCATTGCTGGCCAATCGGTTGTGTCCGATGGTCTTTGGCCAAACCACGCATGCGGCCGAATACCGCCTGCGTATCCAAGGGGTTGGGCGTTGGAACGCCAAGCCTGGAAAAGCGAAAAGGGCGCCCGGAATTTCCGCGCGCCTTATCGGGTCACACGCCTACGGGCGACCTTCAAGCTGGGCGTCCACAAGCGCGATGGCCCTCTGGACGGCGGCGTCTATAGTCAAATTGCTGGTATCTAGCAAGTCGGCGCCATCGGCCACCTTGAGCGGGGCATGGTCGCGGCTCATGTCGCGGGTGTCACGCGCCTGGATATCGGCGATCAGGCTGTCCATGTCGGGCGCGCCGCCATGGGCCTCAGCATCCTTGAAGCGGCGTTCGGCGCGGACATGGACGCTGGCGGTGACGAAGATCTTCGCGTCGGCATCCGGCGCGATCACGGTGCCGATGTCGCGCCCGTCGAGGATGGCGCCGCCCGGCTGGGTGGCGAAGTCGCGCTGGCGCTGGGCCAGGGCGTCGCGCACGCTCTGATGCACCGACACGCGCGAGGCGAGGCTGCCAACCGCTTCGCTGCGCAGCGCCGGATCGGCCAGGATGGCGTCGTCAAAGCCGCAGGCGGCCAGCGCGTCGGCCTGATGATCCGGGTCGCCGCCCTTTTTCAGCACGGACAGGCCCACGGCGCGATAGAGCAGGCCGGTGTCGAGCACCGGCAGGTTGTAGTGGCGGCCCAGCGCCTTGGCGATCGTGCCCTTGCCCGATGCGGCGGGGCCATCGACGGCGATGATCATGCGATGGCTCCCAGCGTCTGGAGCAGGGTGGTGAAGGTCGGGAAGCTGGTCGCGACCGGGCGCATGTCGTCGATGGTGACGCCATCGCGAGAGACCAGGCCGGCGACCGCGAAGCTCATGGCGATGCGGTGGTCGAGCCTGGTGGCGATCGGGCCGCCGCCGGGCAAAGGCTGGCCGCCGCTGCCCTCGATGATGATGCCGTCTTCCAGTTCCTCGACCGTGACGCCGATCGCACGCAGGCCGGTGGCCATGGTGGCGATGCGGTCCGATTCCTTGACGCGCAGTTCGTCGAGGCCGCGGAAGACGCTGCGGCCGTGCGCAAAGGCTGCCGCGACGAAGGCGACGGGATATTCGTCGATCATGCTGGGCGCGCGGGCGAGGTCGGGCTCGACACCGTTCAGGGCAGAGGCGGTGACGACCAGGTCGCCGACCGGCTCGCCGCCGACTTCGCGGGCGTTGATGATCTCGATCGATCCGCCCATTTCGCGCAGCAGGTCGATCAGGCCCGCGCGGGTGGCGTTGAGGCCGACATTGGCGATCGTCACCTGCGATCCCGGCACCAGCAGCGCCGCGACCATCGGGAAGGCGGCCGACGAGGGGTCGCCGGGCACGACGATATTCTGCGGCTTGAGTTCGGCCTCGCCCTTGAGCGTGATGATCCGGGTGCCGTCGGCCTGGACCTCGACCTCAAGGTCTGCGCCGAAGCCCTTGAGCATGCGTTCGCTATGGTCGCGGGTCGGGATCGGTTCGACCACGCGGGTGATGCCGGGGGTGTTGAGGCCGGCGAGCAGGATCGCCGACTTCACCTGGGCTGAGGCGACTGGCAGGGTGTAGTCGAGCGGCACGGCCGGGCAGGCGCCGGTCATGGTCAGCGGCAGGCGATCGCCGGGGCTGGTGGTGAAGCTGGCGCCGACGCGGGAGAGCGGTTCGGTAACGCGCGCCATCGGGCGCTTGCTGAGGGACGCGTCGCCGACGAAGGTGGCGGTGATGCCATGGCTGGCGACCAGGCCCATCAGCAGGCGGGTCGAGGTGCCGCTATTGCCCATGTCGAGCGCTTCCTGCGGCTGGAGCAGGCCGCCGACGCCGACGCCATGAATATGCCAGATGCCGTCATCGTCACGGCGGATGTCGGCGCCCATCGCGCGCCCACCGCCGCCATCGGCGGCGGATACTTTGGTAATTTTCGCGCCCATGGCGCGAAGGGCGGCCGCGGTGGCCAGCACATCCTCGCCCTCCAGCAGGCCTTCGACCCGGCTTTCGCCCACGGCCAGAGCGGACAGCATCAGCGAACGGTGGGAAATGCTCTTGTCGCCCGGAACCGCGACGCTGCCGGACAGGGCAGGGGCGGCGGTGAAGGTCATCGGGCTGGGTTGGTCATTATGGCTGGTCACGGGGTATCCATCATCTTGGAACCGAAAAAATGCGCCCGGCTTTTGACAGCGCGGTTTCGCTATGGCAAGGCGCCCGACGTTTCGTGGCCGACTTCCGTCGCGCCGCGTGATTTCTGTTTGAGCATCGAAGAAGGAACAGGCCGGACATGGTGAAGGCTGAATGGGGCACGAAGCGGACCTGCCCGAAATGCGCGACTCGCTTCTATGACCTGGGCAAGGACGACCCGGTGACCTGCATCAACTGCGGCGCCGCCTGGGAGCCCGAACCGGTGCTGAAGTCGAAGCAGCCGCTGCCCTATGAAGAGGCCGCGCCCAAGAAGGTCGTGGAAACGGCCGATGGCGAGCTGGAGACGGCGGACGATGATCTGGACATCGATCTGGACGTCGATGATGACGGCGATTCGCCGGATAATGACGTCGATTTGGGCGGCGATGACGACCTGGGCGTCGATGCCGGCAACGATGACGGCGACGACGACAATTAAGTGAAAATTCTGCTTGCCAACGGGATCGCCTGATCCTAGAGGCAGCGACCTCCGAGGCGCCGGACCCAACGGCGCCTCAAGATGGTACGGGGCCTTAGCTCAGCTGGGAGAGCGCCTGCATGGCATGCAGGAGGTCAGCGGTTCGATCCCGCTAGGCTCCACCATTTTTCTTCACATAGCATCATGCACACGCGCCCCATGGGATTGCGTTGATGGCCTTCGGATTCGGTCGGGCTGGCTGCGGTGTCGTTGCCGATTGGCGGCAAATTTCACTACATTCGCAATAACGATGTCGGGCTTTGACGGCTGACGACCATTTTTTTGCCGTTTCAATCTCGCTTGCAGAGCCCGAAATCAGACACCGGCTAAATGATCCGAGGTACTCCTCGTTGGCGATCAGCGCAGCCCTCGCCAGCGATCAAGAGGTCGAGCAACATCTCGAAGTCGTTTGCAACGTGCAGTTTCTCGCGAGCAGCGGGGACGTGGTCCGCTTGGGTGCGGATCGCCCCGGAAGCTTCGCGCAGGCATTTAAGTATCTGTTTTGAAATAACATACTCGTTACGAAGGTCTTCGGCTTTCCGGCAAATATGTGCCTTCAAAGCAGCAAATGCCTCAGTATCGAAGGTTTCCGATGCCAACAGCCGCATCGTCGAGCGACGTTGCAACTCTTCCAGCTGAAGATCGTAATCGTTCACATTCATGTCAAATGCTCTAGGCTGACAACGTCTGCTTTCCAATAGGTGGGCTGAAAAGCTGCCGGACCACTTCCCACCCTCTTAGGCCATTCCTGCTTTTGCGAATGAGGACGGGGCAACGCCGCTCAGGCCAGCGTGACGAAGCTGTCCATCACCCGCTTGCGGCCGGCGGTTTCGAAGTCGATTTCCAGCTTGTTGCCCTCGATCGCGGCAATCGTGCCATAGCCGAATTTCTGGTGGAAGACGCGCTGGCCGACGGACACATCGTCGCGGCCCTTGTTGCCGAGCGATACGGCGGAGGTGCGGGCTTCGACGATTCGCACGGGCTCGCGGCTGAACTGGCCGCTGGTCTGGGCGCGCTGCCAGCCCGGCCCCCGCGATGAACCGCGCGCGACATTGGCGAAGGGGTCGTCCCGTTCCGACCAGTTGGCGCGCCAGAGCGAGGCGCCGCCGGACATGCTGCTTTCCTCGTCCACATGTTCGGGCGGCAATTCGCCGACGAAACGGGAGGGGATGGAACTGGTCCACTGGCCATAGATGCGGCGGTTGGCCGCGTGAAGGATGGTGCAGCGCTTGCGCGCGCGGGTGATCGCCACATAGGCGAGGCGCCGTTCCTCCTCCAGACTGTTGAGCCCGCCTTCGTCCAGCGCGCGCTGCGAGGGGAAGATGCCTTCCTCCCAGCCGGCGAGGAAGACATTGTCGAATTCCAGCCCCTTGGCGGCGTGGATGGTCATGATGGTGAGCTTCTGCTCATCCTGCTGCGCCTCATTGTCCATGACCAGGCTGACATGTTCGAGGAAGGCGCCCAGCGTCTCATATTCCTCCATCGCGCGGGTGAGTTCGCTCAGGTTTTCGAGGCGCCCGGCGCTCTCGGTCGAGCGTTCGGCCTGGAGCGTGGCGGTATAGCCGCTTTCGTCCAGGATCTGGCGTGCCAGTTCGGCATGGGGCAGTTGTGCGGCGCGATCGCGCCAGCGGGCGAGATCGCCGATGAAGGCGCCGAGCGAACGACGCGCCTGGGGCGTCAGTTCGTCGGTGTCGAGGATGCGGGCAGCGGCGAGGGCTAGGGGAACGCCCTCCGCGCGCGCCAGCCGGTGCAGTTTCTCGACCGCCTTGTCGCCCAGGCCGCGCTTCGGCACGTTGACGATGCGTTCGAAGGCCAGATCGTCGGCCGGTTGGTTGACGAGGCGCAGATAGGCGAGCGCGTCGCGGATTTCGGCGCGCTCATAGAAGCGGAAGCCGCCGACGATGCGATAGGGCAGGCCGATCTGGATGAAGCGGTCTTCAAACTCGCGGGTCTGGTGCTGGGCACGGACGAGGATCGCGACCTCGTCCAGCGATCCACCGGCGCGGGCGATCGCCTCGATCTCGTCGCCGACGCGGCGGGCTTCCTCCGGCCCGTCCCACACGCCGAGCACGCGCACCTTTTCGCCGACGTCGATGTCGGTCCATAGGGTCTTGCCCAGGCGATTGCCATTTTCCGCGATCACCCCGGAGGCGGCGCCCAGGATATGCGGGGTGGAGCGGTAATTCTGTTCCAGCCGGACGATCGCGGCGCCCGGAAAATCCTTTTCGAACCGCAGGATATTGGCGACTTCTGCGCCACGCCATGAATAGATGGACTGATCGTCGTCGCCGACGCAGCAGATATTCTTGCGGGTCTGGGCGAGCAGGCGCAGCCAGAGATATTGGCTGGAGTTGGTGTCCTGATATTCGTCCACCATGATATATTTGAAGCGCTGCTGATATTGCTCCAGCACGTCGCGGTGGCGCTTCAATATCGTGAGAGAATGTAGAAGCAAGTCACCGAAATCGCAGGCATTCACTTCACGCAAGCGGGCCTGATAGGCGGCATAGAGCTTCTGACCCTTGCCATGGGCATAGCCCTCCGCCTCGCCGGCACCGACTTCCTCCGGGGTGAGGCCCTTGTTCTTCCACTGGTCGATCAGGCCGGCGAGCTGACGCGCGGGCCAGCGCTTCTCGTCAATTCCCTCCGCCTGGATCAGCTGCTTCATCAGGCGCAACTGGTCATCGGTGTCGAGGATGGTGAAATTGGACTGAAGGCCCACCAGTTCGGCATGGCGGCGCAGCATCTTGGCGGCGATCGCGTGGAAGGTGCCAAGCCAGGGCATGCCCTCGACCGCCGGGCCGATCATCCGGCCGACACGCTCGCGCATTTCCCGTGCCGCCTTGTTGGTGAAGGTGACGGCCAGGATTTCCGAGGGCCAGGCGCGCTGGGTCGCGACCAGATGGGCGAGGCGGGCGGTGAGTGCCGCCGTCTTGCCCGTGCCCGCGCCGGCCAGCACCAGCACCGGTCCCTCCGTGGTCAGTACAGCCTGACGCTGCGGTTCGTTGAGGCCCTTGAGATAGGGCGGGTCATTGGGAGAGGGGGCAGGCACGGTCATGGGCGATCAACTAGGGATGGGCGGTTGCGGGGGCAAGGGCGGATGGCCTTGCAGCGGGGCGCAATCTATGAGAACAAAAAGGGAATCACGCAAGATGCGAATGGAGCAAGATTATGGTGACGGGGCGGTGCCAGTGCGGGGCGATCCATTATGCGGCGGAGGGCGAGCCGGTTTACAGCGCGCTGTGCCATTGCAGCGATTGCCGGATGAGCGCGGGCGCGCCGATGGTCGGCTGGGCGCTGTTCCCGCATGACAAGGTGACGATAGAGGGCGATCCGGTCACCTATCAGTCGTCGGACAATGCGACCCGCCATTTCTGCGGCACCTGCGGCACCGGGCTGTGCTACACCAACCCGACGGTGTTTCCCGGCATGATCGACATCCAGAGCGCGACGCTGGACGACCAGAGCGCCTTTCCGCCGGCGGTGCATGTCCAATATGCCGAGGCGGCGCCGTGGATGGCGGCGGCGCATGACCTGCCCCGGTTCGATCGATACCCGTCGGACTGAGCGCGGTCGGCGTCAGCGGCGACACGGTTCGTCGCTGACGCGGAACAGGGAGGTGGGGCGGCCGGTTTCTCCCTTGCTCGGGGCAAGGAGTAGAAGGACGAACCCGATGAAGATCATCATGATCGCCGGCTTTGCCGCTTTGTCGATGGCGGCGATGCCCGGTCAGGCCGGGGCGCAGGCGATGTCACCGCCGGCCCAGAAGCAGGATCCCAATGCCGCGCAGCCGACTGGCGCGGTGCCGGCCGAGACGGGCATGGTGCCGGCGCCGGCAGACGTGCCGCGCGATCCGGCCGCGCCGGTGGGCACGGCGGCCAATCCTGTGACGGTGGGCGGCAACATGACGCCGCCGCCGACCGAGGCGAAGGCCTATCCGGTCTGCGGCAAGGGCGTGCAGGACGGTTGCATCAATCCGGGCGAGGCGAAGAAGAGGATGCGCAGGCCGGGCTGAGATCCGGATTGGGATCGGCGGCGGCAGGGCTGGGCAGGGCGGCGATGAGCGCTGCGAGGGCTGTTCTGTCGCGCGCCGCGTCGGCCAGGCTATAGCCGTCCAGCACCGTCAGGAAAGCACCGACCGCTTGGGCCAATATGCCTGAAAGGCCGCAGGCAGGGCGGATCGCGCAGGACGCGCAATCGGCCATTGCCATGTCCGACTCGCTATGGCGCACGACCGCGCCGATGCGGATGTCGACAGGATCGGCGGCGAGGGTAAAGCCGCCGCCGCGACCGCGCTGGGTGCGGATGAAGCCACCCTGGCCCAGGCCATGCACCACCTTCATCAGATGATTGCGCGACAGGCCATAGGCATCGGCAATTTCCGGGATCGTCGCTCGTCCGCCCGGCACGGCGGCGAGATGGATCAGCACGCGCAGCGCATAGTCGGTGTGGCGGGTCAATTGCATCGCGCCCTCCTATCCTGCGGGCAGAGCGTCATAAACATATATTAAATTTACATCTTAAAAGATGCATATTAAATGAACCTTATCGAGTCCCTGATGAGGAGCCTGTCATGCGCGAAAACCTGTCCCCCGAAACCATCGCCATCGTGAAGGCGACCGGCCCGGCGTTGCGGCGTCATGGCGTCGAGATCACCACCCGCATGTATGCACGGCTGTTCGAGGATGCGTCGATCAAGGACATGTTCGATCAGGCGGCGCAGGCCAGCGGCGAGCAGCCGCGTCGGCTGGCGGCGGCGATCCTGGGCTTTGCCGAGAATGTCGACAAGTTGCAGGCGCTGGACGGCGCGATCGCGCGGATGGTGCAGCGCCATGTCGATACCGGTGTGCAGCCGGACCATTATCCCAAGGTGGCGGCCGCGCTGCTGCCGGCGATCCGCGAGGTGCTGGGCGAAGAAGTGGCGACCGATGAGGTGCTGGCCGCCTGGGCGGAGGCCTATGGCTTCCTGGCCGATATCCTGATCGGCAAGGAACAGGCGGCCTACGCAGAGGCCGCCTGATATCTCGCCTGATCGTTACGCGGCGGGCGCGCTGTCCTCTGCGCGGAGCAGGGTGAGGCGCGCCTTGCCGACGTCGCGCACGGCGTCGACGATGAAGCCCTTGACCGCCACGTCTTCGCGCCGGTCGGTTTCGATGCTGATCCAGGTCGCCGGGCTGGTCCAGCCCAGGCGCGCCAGCTTGTCGAGTGCGACCTGGCCCGCGCCGGTGTCATAGGGCGGGTCCATGAAGATGAGGTCGAGCGGCGTCTTCGTCGGGCCGAGCGACAGCACGCTGGTCTGGCGGATGTCCGGGCGCAGGCCGAGCTTGTCGCCATTGGCGCGGATCGCGTCGATCGCCGCCTTGTCCTGTTCGACGAACAGGCAGGAGCCGGCGCCGCGCGACAGGGCCTCAAAGCCGAGCGCGCCCGAGCCGGCGAAGAAATCGCCCACGGCCAGTCCCTCGAACGATCCCAGCCGGCTTGCCAGCATCGAAAAGAGCGTCTCGCGGGTGCGGTCGCCGGTGGGACGGGTGGCGTCGCCCTTGGGCGCGACCAGCGGACGGCCGCGCCATTGGCCCGAGATGATCCTCATTTCTGTGCTTTCTTCAGGCTGCTGCGGAAGGCGACCAGGTCATGCTGGCGCACTTCCTCGACCGCGCCGCCGGCCAGTTCGCCCAGCTCGAACGGGCCGTAGCTGGTGCGGATCAGGCGATTGACCTTGAGTTCGAAATGTTCGAGCACGCGGCGCACTTCGCGGTTCTTGCCCTCGGTCAGGGTCATTTCGATCCACTGGTTGCGGCCGGTGCGCCGTTCCAGATTGGCCTCGATCGGACCATATTGGATGCCGTCAATCTCGATGCCGTCGAACAGATCCTCGAGCTGCTGCTGGCTGACCTCGCCAAAGGCGCGGGCGCGATAGGTGCGCGGCACGCCGGTCGAGGGCAATTCCATCTCGCGCTTGAATTCGCCATCGGTGGTGAGCAGCAACAGTCCCTCGGTATTCATGTCGAGGCGGCCGATCGGCATCAGCCGCGGCAGGTCGTCGGGCAGGATGTCGTAGATGGTCGGCCGGCCGGCGGGGTCGCGCTCGGTGGTGAGGAAGCCGGTCGGCTTGTGGAACAGGAACAGGCGTGCGGGCGCGGGCGCAGCGACCGGATCACCGTCGACGGTGACGCCATGGAGCGAGGTCAGCAGCGTCGCGGGGGTGTCGATCGTGACGCCGTCCCTGGCGATACGGCCTTCCTCGATCATCCGCTCGATCTCGCGGCGCGAGGCGATGCCGGCGCGGGCGAGCAGCTTGGCGATGCGCTGGGGTTCGCCCTTGCCGCTGGTTTCCGCGGCGGCACGGGCCGGGTGTGGGTTGGCGACATGGGGCGCAGCCGGCTTCTTGCTGCCAGGGCGGCGCGGCGGATAGGATGTGCCGGGCGTGCGACCTTCCGGGCGCGGGCGAGCCGGGCGGTCACCAAAAGCGGGGCGGGCGGTACGCTCGCCAAAGGGTGCGCGGGCGGGGCGATCTCCAGCGGCGGTGCGATCGGGACGCGCGCCACGGGCGGGCCGTTCGCCACGGCCTTCTTCGCGATTTCCGGCAAAGCGACCAGTTCGGCCTTCGCCCGAAGCGCTGCGATCGGAGCGAGTGCCGCGACCTTCGCTACGTTCACCACGGCCGTCGCCGAAGCGATTGCCGAGGGCCTCGCCGGGGCTATTGCGATCGGGGCGCGGGCCGCGATCGGGGCGGTCGCCACGCGGGGAGGGGCGTTCCGAACGGCCTTCGCTGCGGCTGTCAAAACGACCTTCGTTGCGACTATCCGATCGGGCGTTGGATCGGGCGGGGCCACGGCCAGTGCCGCGATCGGCGGCGCCACGCGATCCGGGGCCGGAGGGACGCTTGGGACCGCCCGGACCTGACCGGCGCGGCGGACCAGATTTTTTTGGCGGTTCCACTTGATGCATTCCTTTTCGTGACGGGTGGCCATCCCCATATCAGGGCGGCATGTGCAATATGATGAACGGTGCCATAGCGCCGTCCATGTGAACGGCAAAGCCCCGGCCGGGCGCAACCCGGCGCCGGGGCGCGGCGTTGGTCGGTTGCATGGCGGAAACGGGGCAGGACAGCAAATGTTTTTCGGGCGAATCAGAGGGGACGACACCGCCAGGGACGGGGCGAGAGACGGGGCAGGTGCGCCGCGCAACGCCATCCGCAGCGTGCTGGTGGTGGAGGATGAACCGCTCGTCGCCTTCGACCATGAGCATATCCTGTCCCAGGCAGGCTATCGCATCGCCGCCACCGTCGACAGCCATACCCATGCTGCCCGCGTAATCGATGCCGGATCGGTCGATCTGGTCGTCACCGACATCAATCTGCGCGGTGGGCGCTGCGGCATTGAGGTCGCGCGTCATGCCCATGCGCGCCAATTGCCGGTGCTGTTCGTCACCGGTGCCTGCCCCGCCGATGCGCGATCGCTGGCGGTCGGCTGTCTCGCCAAGCCCTTCGCCCCGCGCGACCTGCTGGCGGCGATCGCGGTGGTCGATGCGGTGCTGGCCGGACGTGCGCCACCACGCAAGCCGCGCGGCATGAAGCTGTTCGCCGAGATCGCCTGAGGCTGGGCTGATCCGGGGCAGGCAAGCGGCCGTGCCGCTTGCCTCTGCTGCATTTGCTCATATGGTGGCGCCCGTAATGAACGGGCGCGGGGAATATGTGTGACAGATATCGCCGAGGGTAAACGCAACTGGCGGGATGTCATGCGTCCCTATTTCGGGAAAATGCCGTTCGTGGCCTTGTTGATCGGCATATCGAGCGGGTTTCCGCTTATGCTGCTGCTTGGCACGATGGGCTATTGGCTATCCAAAGTGGGTATCCAGAAGTCTACGATCGGTTTCGCTATCGGTCTGACGACACCCTATACGCTCAAATGGCTCTGGGCGCCGTTGGTCGATAAACTCCCGCTTCCGGTCCTTACGCGGCTTTTCGGTCAGCGGCGCGCCTGGCTGTTTTTCATTCAGTTGCTGCTGTTCGGCGCAATCTGGATGCTGGGGAGCAGCGATCCTGCCAATCACCTTGGCTATTTCGCCTTTTGCGCGATCCTCGTCTCCTTCCTGGGCGCGACACAGGATATCGTGATCGATGCCTATCGCATCGAGATATTGAGCGATGAAGAGATGCCTTATGGCACGGCGACCAACCAGTTCGGTTATCGGCTTGGCGCCTTCTTTTCCGGGGTCGGGACGATCTTCCTCTATTCGCCGCAGACTGGGCTCGGCCTTGGCTGGCCGCTTGCATATGGTCTGACCGCCTTGCTGGTGCTGCCGGGCGCGCTTGGCGCGCTCTGGGCAGGGCCGGGCACTTATGTCGATCGCCATGGGGAAATGGCCGGGAAGCAGTTCGGCGCATGGCTAAAGGAAACCGTGCTCAATCCCTTTATCGAATTTCTGGGGCGCAAGGGATCGGTTCTGATCCTGCTGTTCGTGCTGCTCTACAAAATAGGCGACGCGATGGGGCAGGGCATGCTCAACCCGATGATCGTCGATCTTGGGTTCACCGATGCTGAGTTTATCGCCATCAACAAGGTCGTTGGTTTCTGGGGCCTGATCGTCGGCACGGCCTTGGCTGCGCCTTTCATCGCATGGCTCGGCATGGGGCGCGCCCTGTTTATATCGGGGCTGATGATGATGCTCAGCAATTTGACGTTCGTCATCGTTGCGATGCACGGTCATTCGAATTTGTGGCTGACCATAGCGGTGGCGACGGAGCAGGTGACGAGCGGTATCGGTTTGACGGTGTTCGTCACCTATCTGTCCGGCCTTTCCAGCCTTGCCTACACCGCAACCCAATTCGCATTATTGTCATCGTTCGCTGCTGTAGGTCGCACTTGGCTGGCTGCGCCGGCAGGGATCATCGCTGAGAATGTGGGATGGGTCGGATTCTGGCTGACGACGGTCGTCGCGGCATTGCCCGGCATGCTGTTGCTCTGGCTGATCTGGCATAAGGGCTTTGTCGTGGACAGCGTTCGTCAGCCCAGCACAACGGACGACTGAGGTGACGAATAGGTCGAACAATCAGGACTTTTGCATCGCATGATCTTCCTCGTCGCGTCCATCTGTATCCAGATCATCTGTGCGGTCGATGTCGTGCGCAGCGGCCGCAACCAGATCTGGATGCTGTTCATCTTCCTCTTCTCGCTGGCGGGCTGCTTTGCCTATCTGATGCTGGAGGTGTTGCCGGCCTATTGGGGCAATCGTCATCTGCGCACCGCGCGCAGCCAGGTGGTCGGCAAGGTCGATCCCGAACGCGGCCTGCGCAAGGCGCGGGCTGATCTGGACCTGGCCGAGACCGCCGCCAACCGGATCGCACTGGGCGATGCGCTGCTGGATCTGGGCCGCTTTGCCGAGGCAGAGGCGGCCTATCGCAAGGGGCTGACGCTGGGGCCGGGACAGGATGCGACGACGCAGGTGAAGCTGGCGCAGACCCTGTTCGAACTGGGACGCAGCCGCGAGGGACTGGCGGAGCTGGACGATGTGCCAGAAGTCGGCCGGGGCAGCGAATGGGATCGGCGCGCGCTGCTGCGGGCGCGGATGCTGGCCGATATCGGTGAGGATGCGCAGGCGCGCCTGCTGTTCGAGGATGTGATGAGCCGCTATGCCGGCGAGGAGGCGCGCTGCCATTATGCCGCCTTCCTGCTGGAGCAGGGTGACCGGCTGCGCGCGCGGCAGATATTGGAGGAGGTCGAGCAGCGGGCCAGGCGGCTCGACCGCACCCAGCGCGCCGCCCAGGCCGACATGTATCGCTGGGCCGGCGAGCGGCTGGCGGAGTTGCGGAAGGCGGCGGCTTAAGAGGCGGCATAGAGGTCCAACGGCCGGCCAAGGTCGCTATGCGCCTGCGCCACCGCCTGCAGACAGGTGAGCGCGCCCAGCGCATCGTCATTGCCCAGCAGTCCCGAGACATTGTCGAAGGCGGTATGCGGATCGCGCAGCGCATCGCCCACCGCCTGCATGATCGCCGCCTCGTCCGCGGTCATCCGCGCGCAGCAACAGGGCGCGACCAATATCTTGCGGCTGGCGGCGCGCGCCAGTTCCAGCATCATCGCGCGCATCAGCACCAGGGGCCGGCGATAGCTTTTGCCGAAGGCGCCCAGCATCGCATTGGCGGCATGGGCATCATTGACCCCCGCCGTCGCCATGCGGCGCATGACGAACAGGAACAGCCGATTGCCATAGCCGCCCGGAATGGGCCGGGGCAGTTCGACGGGGTAGCTTTCTCCATATGCCATGCGGGTGCGCCTTTGTGTGACTCGGGGACACACAAGCTACGCTATTGCGAGGCATTCGCAAGTCTAAATCAGTCGGGTAATTGTCCGTTCAACCGCAAAATCTCTCCGGCCATATAGAGCGAGCCGGCGATCAGGATGATGGGGGCTGCATCCTGGGCCTGGGCGGCATCCTGCGCGATGGCGGCGATCGCTGCTTGCGGCCCGTCATGGGCGGTGCAGCCTATGCCCCAGCGGGCGGCGATGGCGGCGAAGCGTTCGGGCGGATGATGATCATGCCCCGGCACCGGCAGCGCATGGATATGGGCGATCCGGCCGCCGAACGGCGCGAGATAGGCATCCATATCCTTGTTGGCGAGCATGCCGATGACGAGCTGGATCTGGCGGCTGTGCAACCGGTCGGCGGTGAAGAAGGCGCTGATCGCCTGGCCGGCGGCTTCATTATGGCCGCCGTCGAGCCAGGCTTCCGCCGCATCGGGCAGGGCCGCGAGCAGCGGGCCGCGCTCCAGCCGTTGCAGCCGGGCGGGCCAGTGCGCCCAGAGCGGCGCGGCCTTCAGCGCCGCCTCGCTGACCGGCACGGCCTGCTGATGGCGCAGCATGGCGATGGCGAGGGCGACATTCTGGACCTGATGCGCGCCGGGCAGGCGCGGCATCGGCACGTCGACATGGCCCTGTTCGTCGCGATAATGGACCCGGTCGCGATAGACGGCGGCGTCCCAGGCGGTGCCCATGGCGAGCCATAGGGTGCCGGCGCGATCCGCAGCATCCTGCATCACCGGGGCGAGGGTGGCATCATAACGCTGCGTCACCAGCGCCGCGCCGGGCTTGGCGATGCCGGCCTTTTCCGCGGCGATGACGGGCAGCGTGTCGCCCAGGAAGGCCTGATGATCGATGCCGAGCTGGGCGATGCCGCAGACGACCGGATCGACGATGACGTTGGTGGCGTCGAGCCGCCCGCCAAGGCCGACCTCTATGATGCAGGCATCGGCGTCATGTTCGGCAAAGGCGAGGAAGGCAGCGGCGGTCGTCACCTCGAAGAAGCTGGCACCGATCCCTTCGGCCACATCCAGCACGCGGGCGAGATAGGCGGCGAGCATGGCATCGTCGATCAGCTTGCCGGCGATGCGGATGCGTTCGTTGAAGCGGACCAGATGGGGCGAGGTGAAGACATGGACTGTCTTGCCGTCCGCCTCCAGCGCGGCGCGCAGGAAGGCGCAGGTCGATCCCTTGCCATTGGTGCCGGCGACATGGAAGACCGGCGGCAGGCGATGGTGCGGATCGTCCAGCCGCTCCAGCAGCCGGGTGATCCGCTCCAGTCCCAATATATCGGCGCCGGGGGACAGCGACCAGAGCCGGTCAAGCTGGGCCTGGACCTGCGGGTCGTCCGAAACGGCATGGTCGGCCATGGCGCGCTGATCCCCCTATCGCGCTGTAGAGGCTCAGGCGGCGGCGCGCGGCGTCAGATAGCCGATCACGCGGGCGAGCGTGTCGCGCAGTTCGCTGCGATGGACCACCATGTCGAGCATGCCATGGTCGAGCAGATATTCGGCGCGCTGGAAGCCTTCGGGCAGCTTTTCGCGGATCGTGCTTTCGATGACGCGCTGGCCGGCGAAGCCGATCAGGGCATTGGGCTCCGAAATCTGGATATCGCCCAGCATCGCGTAGCTGGCAGTGACGCCGCCGGTGGTCGGATCGGTCAGCACGACGATATAGGGCAGGCCCGCCGCGTGCAGCTTCTGGATCGCCACGGTGGAGCGCGGCATCTGCATCAGCGAGAGGATGCCTTCCTGCATGCGTGCGCCGCCGGCAGCGGTGAAGATGACATAGGGGCATTTATGCGCGATCGCGTCATTGATGCCCTGGATGAAGGCGGCGCCTACGCCCATGCCCATGGAGCCGCCCATGAAGGCGAAATTCTGCACGCCCATGACCAGCGGCACATCGTCGATCGCGCCGCGCGCGTTGATGAGCGCATCCTGGTCGCCGGTGGAGGCGCGGGCGGCCTTGATCCGGTCCGGATAGCGCTTGCTATCGCGGAACTTCAGCGGATCTTCCGGCACGCCGGGCGTCGGCAGCAGGATGAAGCCGGCATCAAGGATCTGCTCGAACCGTTCCGACGGACCGATGCGGCCATGATGGTCGCAGCGCGGGCAGACCGAGAGATTTTCCTCCCATTCCTTGATGAAGACCATTTCCTTGCACGACGGGCACTGATGCCAGAGCGTTTCGGCGGTGGTTTCCTTCTTGGTGAAGGGCAGGGCGTTACGAACGCGGTTGATCCAGCTCATGCTGCGGTCTCCCGGATAGAAGTGGTGAGGGCGCCGCTGAGCGACGCGACGAATTCCTGGACGAAGGGCGAGGCGGCATCGCCGTGCGAGCCGACGATGTCGACGATCGCCGAGCCGACCACCACGCCATCGGCGACGCGGCCGATGGCGGCCGCCTGTTCCGGTGTACGCACGCCGAAGCCGACCGCGATCGGCAGGTCGGTGGCGGCCTTCAGCCGATCGACCGCCATTTCGATATTGGCCTGTGCCGCCTGCTGCTTGCCGGTGATGCCGGCGACGGCGACATGGTAGAGGAAGCCGCTGGCGCCGTTCAGCACGGCGGGCAGGCGGGCGGCGTCCGTGGTCGGGGTCGCAAGGCGGACGAGGTGGACGCCGACGGCGCGCAGGGCGGGGCCGAGTTCAGCATCTTCCTCTGGCGGGATATCGACGCAGATCACGCCGTCGACACCGGCGGCCTGGCACTGGTCGGCGAACCAGTCGGAGCCGCGCGCCAGCATCGGATTGGCATAGCCCATCAGGATCAGCGGCGTTTCCGGGTGCCGCGCGCGGAAATCGGCGGCCAGCGCGAACACGTCCTTGGTCTTGGTGCCGGAACCCAGGCTGCGCAGGTTGGCCAGTTCGATCGCCGGGCCATCAGCCATCGGATCGGTGAAGGGCATGCCCAGTTCGATGATGTCGGCGCCGCCCGCGACCAGCGCATCGAGGATGGCGGGTGTCGAGGCGACGTCCGGGTCACCGGCGGTCGCGAAGGTGATGAGCGCGGCGCGGCCCTGTGCCTTGCAGGCGGCGAAGCGGGTGGCGAGACGGTCCATGCTCACATCTCCACTCCCAGCGCGTCGGCGACGGTGAAGATATCCTTGTCCCCCCGGCCCGACAGATTGACGACGATGATCTTGTCCGCGTCCAAGGTCGGCGCGACCTGTTCGGCGGCGGCCACGGCATGGGCGGATTCCAGCGCGGGGATGATGCCTTCGAGGCGCGAGAGGGTCTGGAAGCTTTCCAGCGCCTCGTCATCCTTGATCGGCAGATATTTCACCCGGCCGATCTCGTGCAGCCAGCTATGTTCCGGGCCGATGCCGGGATAGTCCAGACCCGCTGAAATGCTGTGCGCTTCGGTGATCTGGCCGTCCTCGTCCTGGAGCAGATAGGTGCGGTTGCCGTGCAGGATGCCCGATGCGCCGCCAGCCAGCGAGGCGGCATGCTTCTTGTCGAGGCCCTCGCCGGCCGCTTCCACACCGATCATCGCGACTTCGGGATCGTCGAGGAAGGGATGGAACATGCCGATGGCGTTGGAACCACCACCCACCGGGGCGATCAGCATGTCCGGCAGGCGGCCTTCGGCCTCCATGATCTGCGCGCGGATTTCCTTGCCGATGATCGACTGGAAATCGCGCACCAGCTCCGGATAGGGGTGCGGGCCAGCGGCGGTGCCGATGATGTAGAAAGTGTTATGGACGTTCGACACCCAGTAGCGCAGGGCGTCGTTCATCGAGTCCTTGAGCGTCGAGGAACCGGAATGGACCGGGATCACCTCTGCGCCGAGCAGCTTCATGCGGAAGACGTTGGGCTTCTGCCGCTCGACATCCTTGGCGCCCATGAAGATCTTGCATTCCATGCCGAACAGGGCGGCGACGGTCGCGGTGGCGACGCCGTGCTGGCCCGCGCCGGTCTCGGCGATGACCTTCTTCTTGCCCATGCGGCGGGCGAGCAGCGCCTGGCCGATGCAATTGTTGATCTTGTGCGCGCCGGTGTGGTTGAGTTCCTCGCGCTTGAGGTAGATCTTGGCACCCTTGCCCGGCTCGGCCTTGGCGCGCAGCGCTTCGGTCAGCCGCTCGGCATAATAAAGCGGGTTGGGGCGGCCGACATAGGAGCGCAGCAGCTCGGCATATTCGGCGTGAAATTCGGGATCGGCTTTGGCCGCCTTGTAGACCTTTTCCAGTTCCAGGATCAGCGGCATCAGCGTCTCGGCGACATAGCGGCCGCCAAAGGCGCCGAAATGGCCGTTATCGTCCGGCTGGCTGCGGAGGCTGTTAGGCAAAGTGATCGTGTCGGTCATGAATATCTTTCCGGGGACAAATGATGGGCGTTCGCTTGTGGTCAGGAAGCGATCAGCGCCATCGTCCTTCGATGCGCATGGCAGGGGCGTTCAGCGTCAACATGCCGACACCGCTTTGCAGAAGGCCATGATCTTGTCCACACTCTTGATGCCCGGTGCATCCTCGACGCCCGAAGAAACGTCGATCAGCGGCGTGTCGGTCAGGCGGATCGCATCGCACACATTGTCGATGCCAAGGCCACCGGACAACCCCCAGGGCGCGGGCATGGCGACGCCGCGCAGCAAGGTCCAGTCGAAGCGCAGGCCCATGCCGCCGGGCAGCGCTGCGCCATCGGGCGTCTTCGCGTCGAACAGCAGCCGGTCGACCGTGCCGGCATAGGCATGGGCGGCGTCGATGTCGGCGCGGGTCTTTACCGAAATCGCCTTCCACACCGGCAGGCTGAAACGCTGGCGGATAGCGGCGACCCGCTCCGGGCTTTCCTTGCCATGGAGTTGCAGGGCGCTGAGTGCGCCGGTGCCGGTCAGGCGGGCAAGCTGTTCGTCATCGGCATCGACGACCACGGCGACGCGATCGACATGGGCCGGGACGGCCGCAGCGAGCGCGCGCAGCTGGTCGGGTTCGACGTGGCGCGGGCTTTTGGGGAAATGGACGAAGCCGACATGGCTCGCCCCCGCCTGCACGGCGGCGCCCACCGTCTCCGGCGTCGACAGGCCGCAGATCTTGATCGCGATTCGGGACATGGGCGGGCCTTTAGACCGTAAGGGAAGGGAAGTCACATTGAGACAGGCTGGGTCAGGTCCATGTCGTGCAGTGCCAGCCACTGATCGGCATGGTCGATGCAGGCCTGGCCCAGGAAACGATCGAGGACAGCGACGATCTCCGCATCGCTCATCGTCCGGGGATCGAGCGGCGGATGCCAGTGCAGCGCGAAATGCGGGCCGCTGGTGCGGACCAGATAGAAGGGCAGGAATTGCGCCCCGACCTTGCGCGCGAGGCGCAGGGCGATCGAGAGATTGCCCGATGGTTCGAGCGCGCGGCCGAAGGTCGGGAACCAGACCTGTCGGTCGCGTCGTTCGTCAGCCAGGATATAGAGGGTGGCCCGATCCTTCTGGGTCAGATGCTTGAGCACGCCGCGCGCCGCGCCATCGCCGCCGATCGCCTCGCCCATATAGCTGGATCGCGCCTTCTTGAGCTGGGCGGCGATCCGGGGGTCTTCGGGATCTTCATAGACGCCAAGGCCCGGTCGGTCGGTCGACCATTTAATATGGGCGGCGAGCAGGTCCCAATTGCCGATATGGCAGGTGAGGGCGATCATCGGGCCGGGACCGTCCAGCACCGCCTGATAGGCTGGCTGGTCGATGACGGTCACATGGTCGGCATTCACCAGCCGGTCGATATTGGCGAGTTCCGCCAGCGTGCGGCCGACATTCACCCAGCGCCGGGTCAGGATCGCTTCGCGTTCCGCCTGCGGCAGGTCGGGCCGCAGCAGCGCCAGATTGGCGCGGGCGCGGGCGTCGCGCAGCTTCATTCTGGGCCGGGCGACATGAGCCGACAGCCAGCCGCCCAGCCAGGAGGCGAGGCTGGCGGGAAGCAGACGGAGCAGGGTGAAGAGAAAGGGGTTGGAGAGCATGGTCCTGCCCGTCATACAGGAGCCGTTGAGGCGGTAAAGAGCCGCGAAGGGGGCTGGTGGTGACGATGATGCTGGCGCTGTGGCTGCTGCTCCAGGCGCTGAGCCTGCTGGGCGTGGTCAATTATTGGCGCCATCTGCCGGCGGACCGGCAGGAGGAGGCGCCCGGCGGCGCGGTCATGATCCTGTCGGTGCGCGATGACTGGGAAGGTGACAGCGAACTTGTCACCCGGCTGAAGGCGCAGAGTGCGCCGTTCCGGTTGCTGCTGGCGACGTCCGGGCGTTGCGCAGCGGCGGAGACGCTGGCTGCGGCCGAGCCGGATTGGGTGCAGATCGTGCGCGCCGGCGTGGCGCGCGACGAGGGGCAGAAGGTCCACAAGCTGCGGGCGGCGCTCAAGGCGTTGCGCGACGCGGATCGCTACCTGATCTTTATCGACGCGGATATCGCGCCGCCGGTGCGGCTGGCCGGGCGGCTGCTCTTTCCGCTGGTGCGGGGCAAGGCGGATATCGTGACAGGCTATCGGCTGCTGCTGCCGGCCGGGCAGGGCATGCCGGCTCTGGTCGGTGCGGTCGAACTGCAACTGGCGACGCTGCCGCGCGCGGCCAGTTCCACCATGCCCTGGGGCGGCGCGATGGCGATGACGCGGGCAGCGGCCGAGCGGATCGATATCGACGTGGCGCTGGCCGGGCGCCTGTCCGACGACATGGCGATCGGCCTCGCGGGATGGCGCGCGAAGCTGCGGATGCGGCCGGTGCGCGACCTGCTGGTGGCGAGCCCGCTGGACGGGGGGCTTGGTGCGCTCTGGAATTTTGGGGTGCGTCAATATCGCCATATCATCACCAACAGCCCGCGAATGTGGGCGGTGGCGACCGGCGCGGTCGCGCTGCAAGCGGGATTCTGGCTCTGGGCGCTGGGCTGGGGCGGCTGGCCGGCGATCGCGATCGGCTATGGCGCGGCCTGGGGCCGGGCGGCGGCGCGGCGGCGGATATTGGCGGCCGTGCTGGAGCCAGAGCAGGCGGCGCGGGCGCGCCGATCGCTCTGGTGGGACATGGTGACGCCCTTTGCCGTCTGCTGGGCGCATCTGGCGGTGCAGCTACAGGCTGCCACATCCAATCGCATCAGTTGGGGCGGCTGGACCTATCGCGTCGTGCGTGGCCGGGTGGTGGAGATGGGGCGGGGGTAGTTTCCTTCCTCCCCGAGGCTGGCTCGGGAAGAAGGGGAATGGATCAGAACCCAGCCGGGAACAAATGATTGCCGGCGTCGTCGAGGCGCAGGATCACCTTGCCGGCGACGGCGCTGATCGGCAGGTCGCCATAGAGATGGGGGAAGAGGGCGCCGCCGCGCGACACTTCCCATTTGATCGCCTCGCCAAAGGGGGCGAGGTCGATCATCAGCATCACCAGCCGATCCTGTCCCGCGAAATGCTTGGCCGCCGTTTCGGCCGCCTGATCGCGCGTGGACATGTGGATATAGCCGTCCTGCAGGTCGATCGGCGCGCCCTTGAACACGCCGTCGGCCTTGAACTGGTCATATTGCTCGGCGGTCAGGATCTTGTAGGCGAACAGCTCGCTCACGCTTCGCCACCCTCGCTGCCAGTTTCCGGGGCCGCTTCGGGCGCGCCCTCGACGGAGCCTTCTACCGCTGCCTCGGCATTGTCATCTTCGCCGTCCTCGATCCGGGCGGTGGACACGACATGCTCGTCCTTGGCGACGTTGAACAGGCGCACGCCGGCAGAATTGCGGCCGATGACGCGCATCGACGACAGGCCCATGCGGATCAGCTTGGCCTGATCGGTCACGAGCATCAGATGATCCTCATGCGCGACCGGGAAGCTGCCGACGACCAGGCCGTTGCGGGCGATATTGTCGATATTGGTGATGCCCTGGCCACCGCGACCGGTGCGGCGATAATCATAGGCCGAGCTGATCTTGCCATAGCCATTGGCGCAGACGGTCAGGATGAACTGTTCCGCTTCGGCAAAAGCGGCCATGCGTTCGGCGCTGTTGATTGCCGGGGTCGCCTCATTCTCCTTCCACGGGGCGGCGCGCAGATAGTCGTCGCGTTCTTCGGTGGTCGCGTCGAAGCCCTTGAGGATCGAGAGCGAGATGACCTCGTCGCCGTCCTTCAGGGTCATGCCGCGCACGCCGGTCGAGGTGCGGCTCTGGAATTCGCGCACGTCAGTGGCGGCGAAGCGGATCGCGCGGCCCTGGCGGGTGGCGAGCAGCACGTCATCCTCTTCGGTCAGCAGGGCGACGCCGATCAGGCGATCGTCGCTGCCTTCGTCGAAGCGCATCGCGAGCTTGCCGTTGCTGGGCACATTGGCGAAGGCGTCCATGCTGTTGCGGCGCACGGTGCCGTTCGCGGTGGCGAACATGACGTGCAGTTCCTTCCAGCTTTCCTCGTCCTCTGGGAGCGGCAGCACGGTCTGGATGGTTTCGCCCGGTGCCAGCGGCAGCAGGTTGATCATCGGCCGGCCACGGGTGGCGGGGCCGCCCTCGGGCAGGCGCCAGACCTTGAGGCGATAGACCTTGCCGGCGGTCGAGAAGAACAGCACCGGCGTGTGCGTCGAGGTGACGAACAATTCGGTGACGGCGTCCTCATCCTTGGTCGCCATGCCCGAACGGCCCTTGCCGCCACGGCCCTGGGCGCGGAAGCTTTCGAGCGGGGTGCGCTTGATATAGCCCTGCACGGTGACGGTGACGACCATCTCCTCGCGCTCGATCAGATCCTCGTCATCGATGCCGTCGGCGGCAGGGGCGATGACCGACACGCGCGGCGTGGCGAATTCGCTCTCGATCGCCTCGAACTCTTCGCGCATCACGGCGTAGAGCTTCACCCGGTCGCCCAGGATGGCGAGATATTCGGCGATGGCTTCGGCCAGTTCGGCCAGTTCCTTGCCGATTTCGTCACGGCCGAGCGCGGTCAGGCGGTGGAGACGCAGGTCGAGGATGGCGCGGACCTGGACGTCGCTGAGCTTGTAGCTCTCGCCGCTGACTTCGGTTTCGATCGCCTCGACCAGGGCGAGATAGGGTGCGATCTCGCCGATCGGCCATTCGCGCGCCAGCAGCGATTCGCGGGCGGCAGCCGGGCTGGCCGAACCGCGGATGATCTTCACCACCTCGTCGAGATTGGTCACCGCGACGACCAGGCCCAGCAAGATATGGGCGCGGTCGCGCGCCTTGTTCAGCTCGAACTTGGTGCGACGGGTGATGACCTCTTCGCGGAACTTGACGAAGGCTTCGATGATGTCGCGCAGGCCGAGCAGTTCCGGGCGGCCGCCACGGATCGCCAGCATGTTGGCCGGGAAGCTCGACTGGGCCGGAGTGTTGCGCCACAGCTGGTTGAGGACGACGTCCGGGGTGGCGTCGCGCTTCAGGTCCATGACGATGCGCACGCCTTCGCGGCTCGATTCGTCACGAATGTCGCTGATGCCCTCGATCCGCTTGTCCTTGGCGGCTTCGGCGATCTTTTCGACCAGGCCCGACTTGCCGACCTGATAGGGGATGGAGGTAAGGACGATCGAGCGACGGTCGCCGCGGCCTTCCTCCACCTCGTGCCGGGCGCGCATCAGGATCGAGCCACGGCCGGTATGATAGGCGCTGCGGGCGCCCGACTGGCCCAGGATCAGGGGCGCGGTCGGGAAATCGGGGCCGGGGACGATCTGGATCAGTTCGTCAGTGGTGATGCCGGGATTGTCGATATAGGCAAGGCAGGCGCGCAGCACTTCGCCGAGGTTGTGCGGCGGGATGTTGGTCGCCATGCCGACCGCGATGCCGCCGGCGCCGTTGACCAGCAGGTTCGGGAAGCGGGCGGGCAGCACCTGCGGCTCGCTTTCCGACGCGTCATAGTTGGGCGTGAAATCGACGGTGTCCTTGTCGAGATCGTCCAGCAGCGCGGTCGCGACCTTGGCCAGGCGCGCTTCGGTGTAACGCATGGCGGCTGGCGGATCGGGATCCATCGAACCGAAGTTCCCCTGACCATCGATCAGCGGCACGCGCATCGACCAGTCCTGGGTCATGCGGGCCAAGGCGTCGTAGATCGAGCTGTCGCCATGGGGGTGATATTTACCCATGACTTCACCGACCAGACGGGCGGACTTGCGATAGGGGCGGTTGTAGACGAAGCCCGATTCCTGGGCCGAGAAGAGAATGCGGCGATGCACCGGCTTCAGGCCGTCGCGCACGTCCGGCAGGGCGCGGGAGACGATCACGGACATGGCATAGTCGAGATAGCTCGACTTCATCTCATCAACGATGCTGATGGGGCTGATGTCCGAAGGGTCGGCGAGGACGGTCTCGTCGGTCAAGGCGATTCTCTTTTTGGATGGGTGTGATGCGTTCCCACTGCACTAGCCGAGCGAAACAAATCTGTCACCCCTCGCGCGCGCCCGCGCGCCCGCATGTGCAGCCAAGGCGGTGATTGGCGGGCGCGAAGAAAAGCGGAACGAAGCGGCAGCATGACAGTTGCAAAATGCGCGGATATAGGCTTGTTCAAAGCCCGTTCACGCGCCGACCCCTAATCGGCGTTCAACCCGGATGTCGCCTGTGGTCCCCCTGTCAGGCGCGAAAAGGAGATGAGGATCATGCGTTTTGTTACCCCGCTGTCGCTCGCGCTGGCTCTGGCGCTGACCGGCGGCGCCGTTTCGGCTCCCGCCTCCGCCGCGAAGAAGGAAGAAAAGCCGGCCGGCCGCAAGCTGAACGTGTCGCCCGAAGTGCTCAAGTCGCTCCAGGCGGCCCAGAAGGCGTCCGATGCCCAGGATTTCGCCGGTGCCAAGACGGCGCTGACCGAGGCTGACGGCAAGGCGGCGTCGAACGACGACAAGTATCAGATCGGCGCGATCAAGCTGAACACCGGCATCCAGAGCAAGGATGACGCGCTGAAGATGGAAGGCCTCAACCAGATGCTCGACAGCGGCCTGACGCCGCCCGAGCAGACCGGCCAGTTCAACATGGTGGCGGCCGATGCGGCTCTCGCCCAGAAGAATTACGACGTCGCGATTTCGCGTGGCCAGGCGGCGCTGGCTGCCGGCTACAAGGCGGAACAGGTCAACCCGACCATCGCCCAGGCCTATTTCGGCAAGGCCGGCACCGGCAATGCCTCGGCCGAGCCGGCGCGAGGCTTCAACCAGCAGGGCCTCGCTGCGCTGAAGGCCGCGGCTGACGCGACCAAGGCGTCGGGCCAGCCCGTGCCGGCGCAATGGTATCAGATCGGCGTCAGCCGTGCGGCTGCCGCGCGCCTGCCGGAAGTCACCGATTGGGCCAAGTGGGCCTATGCCGCGAACCCGAGCGGTGAAAATCTGCGCACGCTGATCCGCCTGTTCCAGCAGGCGAACCCGAACATCACCAACCGCGAAAATCTGGACGTGCTGCGTCTGATGTCGGCGGCCAAGGGTCTGGTGGTCGCTGCCGACTTCACCGAACTGGCCGAAATGGCGTCGAAGACGGGTATCTATGGCGAGGTCAAGTCGACGATCGACGCCGGCCGCGCCAAGGGCGTGCTGAACGCCAGCCAGGCGGGCGACATCTATCAGGCCGCCGTGGGCCGCATTCCGGGCGACAAGTCGTCGCTGGGTGCCGCCGAAGCGGATGCCGGCAAGGCCGCCAATGGCAAGGTCGCGGCTGCGACCGGCGACGCCTATCTGGGCTATGGCGACTATGCCAAGGCGGCGGCGATGTTCGAACTGGCCAAGCAGAAGGGTGGCGTCGACGCCGACGAGATCAACACCCGCCTGGGCATTGCCAAGACCATGGGTGGCGATAATGCCGGCGCCAAGTCGGCGTTCGAGGCAGTCCAGGGCGGTGCGCGCAAGCAGATCGCCGATCTGTGGCTGACCTATCTGGGCACCAAGGCCTGAATCTAGTATAAGGCGCGCAGATCGTCGCTGGTTCGGCGGTCTGTGCGCCTATATTTTTTTGAATGACCGGCCGGGGGCCGGGATATTGCAGTGGGGGAGGCCTGTCATGGCCAAGCGGAATCCTGTTTTTCTGACTATCGGACTGCCGGTCGTGCTGGCCGGCGCCATGCTGGCGACGCCGGCAGCGGCCAAGAAGAAGATCGTGGTGGCAGGGCCGCCGATCGAGATGTCGGACGCCTTCCGCGCCGACGTGCAGGCCGCCGAAACCGCGATCAAGGCGCGTGACGCGTCGACCGCCAATCTGCGCATCGCCGCGCTCAATCCGACCACCGACATGGAAGCCTATGCCGCGGCCGGCCTGCGTTTCGAGGTGGCGGTGCTGCGCCGGGACATCCAGGCCCAGCGGATCGCGCTGACCGACATGTTCAAGACCAGTTCGGTGCCCAAGGCGGACGCGCCGCGCCTGCGCTTCATCGCCGGCTATCTGTCCTACATGGTCGCGAACTATACCGATGCGGTGGCGCAGCTCGATTATGCCAAGACGCTGGGCTATTCGGGCATCGACGCCACCATGCTGCGCGCCGATATCGCGATGCGCAAGAACAAGTCCAAGGAAGCCCGCACCTATGTGCAGGAGGCGCTGGCGCAGCAGAAGGCATCGGGTCAGCCGATCCCGGCCGCCTGGTATGACCGCGCCATTTCCATGGCCTATCAGGCCAATGACTGGGATGAGGTGAGCAGCCTCTATCGCGAGCGGCTGGAAGTCTATCCGTCGACCCCGGAATGGCGTTCGGCGCTGACCAACTATCTGGCCGGCCAGGAAAGCGACCCGCAGGTCCAGCTCGACCTCTATCGCCTGCAGGCCGCCAATGGCGCCATGGCGAGCGAGCGCGATTACCAGACCTATGCCCAGCTGGCCGAGAAGACCGGCAATTTTGCCGAAGCCAAGGCGATCATCGAGGCGGGCCGTTCGGCCGGCAAGCTGACCACCAACCAGGCGACCACGGCGCAGTTGCTGAAGGCGGTGACGCCCAAGGCGACCAAGGATATCGCCGCCATGCCCGCGCTGGCGAAGAAGGCGGCGGCGGCGAGCGATGGCAAGGCGGCGCTGAATGCGGCCGACGGCTATTTCTCGCTCGGTCAATATCCGCAGGCGGTGGAGCAGTATCGGCTGGCGTTGAGCAAGGGCGGGGTCGATCAGGGCCATGCCAATGCGCGCCTGGGCATCGCGCTGGCCCGTTCGGGCGATCTGGCCGGCGGCAAGACCACGCTGGCCCAGGTGACCAGCGGCAACTGGAGCAATGTCGCCGGCTTCTGGTCGGTCTGGGTCGATCTGCAGAACCGCAAGTCGGCGCAGCAGGGCACGGCCCAGACGGCCAGCTGATCGCGGCGCGACATGATATGCAAAAGGGCCGGTTCCCCCGTGGGGCCGGCCCTTTTTCGTTGTGTCTGCGTGCCGACTGTTGCGGGCTGACCGGATCAGACCGGCAGCGGGACGCCGGGCAGATTCTTCGACGTGCGGATGGTCAGCGACGTCTTGACGCTCACCACATTGGGTGCCGGCGTCAGCTTCGACGTCAGGAATTGCTGGAAGCTCTGCAGGTCGCGCGCGACCACCTTCAGGATGAAGTCGATCTCGCCGTTCAGCATATGGCATTCGCGCACTTCGGGCAGGGCGTCGACATGGTCCTGGAACGCCTTGAGATCGGCCTCGGCCTGGCTCTTGAGGCTGACCATCGCGAACACGGTGATGGTGTAGCCCAGCATCGCCGGATCGACCACGGCATGATAGGCTGTGATGGCGCCGGCTTCCTCCAGCGCGCGGACGCGGCGCAGGCACGGCGGTGCAGTCAGCCCGACCTTCCGCGCCAGATCCACATTGGTCATCCTGCCATTGTCCTGCAATTCGCCCAGGATCTGCAGGTCGATGTCGTCGATATTGGGCCCCGCCATCAGATTGATTATTTCCTTACCTGTTACTGCGGGCGCATCATAATAATGTTTCAGCGCAATGCAATTGTCCCACTATGCGACGCTCATATTGTGCGTGGAAATCACGCTTTCGCTTTGGGTAAGGACTGCTTATCGGTTAGGATGTAACGAACAGCGATGCGGGCATGCCGCCTGTTACCGCTTGAATATGGGGACTTTGGTTGCGCTTCAACGACATCATGCAAACCGTGCTGGCTGCCGACGATCGCAGCGGCGTGGGCGCGGTGACGCTGTGGCGGCAATGCGTCGACCTGCTGGCGCAGCATGATCGTTATGATCGTCCCCCCATGGACGCACCCGATCGTGAGGCTCTGCTCGGCCGATTGGCCCAGTTGCGGCCGCAACTGTCTGAAATGCAGCGAATCGCGACCGTTGTCGAACTGGGCGGCCGGCTGCGTTCGGCCAGCCTGATCCGCTTCTTTGCCGGTGACCGTCCGGCGATTGCCGGCGCGGCGATGGCACGCGCCCGCCTGTCCGATCCGCTGTGGGCCGCACTGCTGCCGCACCTCAGCCCCACGGCGCGCGGCGTGCTGCGCGGCCGTCGCGACATCGGCCCCGAAACGCGACAGGGGCTCGAAGCCTTCGGCCCGACCGACCTGGTGCTGACCAGCGGCACGAGCGTCCGCGAAGCCGACATGCTGCTGACCGCCGACATGGCGCTCGCGGCCGAGCCTGTCATCGAGCCGGAAGTTGCGCCGCAGCCGGTGGCCGAACCCGGCCCCGACCAGATCCGCAACCTGGTCGACCGCATTGCGCGCTTCACCAGTACCCGGCGACCGCCCGAAGAGGCGCCGCCGCAGGACATCATCGTCGCGCCGGTGTCGCAGCCCGCGCTGCGTGCCGAACAGCCGCATTTCTTTGCGTTCGAGACGGATTCGACCGGCGTGCTGGTCTGGGTGGACCAGGGGCCGCGTGCCGCGCTGGTCGGCCTGTCGCTCGGCGAAATCGCACTCGAGGGGGCAAGCGGCCCCGATGGCCATGTCGCCGGCGCCTTCCAGCGCCGCAGCGGTTTCCAGAATGGCCGTTTCACCATCATCGGCGGGATGATGGCAGGCGAATGGCGCCTGTCGGCAACCCCCTTCTTCGATCCGCGGTCCGGCCGGTTCCAGGGCTATCGCGGCCAGGCACGGCGCCCCTATCTGCACGAAGTGGCGACGACGCCGTCGGGACCGGTGACGATCGCCGGCCTGTCGGCGGATTCGCTGCGCCAGCTGGTGCATGAACTGCGCACGCCGCTGAACGCGATCCTGGGCTTTGCCGAGATCATCGAACAGGAATTGTTCGGCCCGGCCGGCGTCGAATATCGCGAGATGGCCGGCAATATCGCAGTCGATGCGCGCCATCTGCTGGCGGCGTTCGATGATCTGGATCTGGCCGCCAAGGTGTCGCGCGGCGACGGCATCGGTGCGCCGCAGACGATCGATCCGGCATTGCTGGTGATGCAGGTCGCGGCCCGTTTCCGCGACCAGGATGGCCGGGCGGTGACGCCGATCGACATCGCCGTGTCGCAGGATCTGCCGCAGATCAGCATCGATCCGGTGCAGGGCGAGCGCATGGTGCAGCATCTGCTGCGCACGCTGATTTCGGTCGCGCCCGAGGGCGAGGCGGTGACCGGGGCCTGCTGGTTCCAGCCTGATGGCGCGTCGGGCAAGGTTGTGCTGGCGATCGATCGGCCCTCGACGCTGAGCGGCATGGACGAGGCGCATCTGCTCGATCCGGGCTATACGCCGGAGGGCGACTGGGCGGACGGGCCGTTGCTGGGGCTGGGCTTCTCGCTGCGTCTGATCCGCAGCCTGGCGGCCGGTTGCGGCGGCAGCCTGGATGTCGGCCCGGACCGTTTCCTGCTGCGCATCCCGGTCGACGGGATGGAAGAGGATGTCGTTGGCAATGGCTGATTTTCGGGCTGGTCGGGCGCGGGCTTGACCGGAACGAAACCCTATCGCAACCATTGCGGGATAGGGAAGGGCGATGCAATCAGCTCATCATCATGACGGCAATCTGCTTCGGGCGCCGCTGCCCGAGGACATGATTGCGCTTCCGGCCGCGTTCGGCACCCGTTTCATGCTGTTCGTCGATACCGAGGAGGAATTCGACTGGAATGCGCCCTTCCGCCGGGAAGGCCATGGCGTGACGGCGCTGGCCGGCATGGCGCGCGGCCAGGCCTATTTTGCGGCGGCCGGGGTGAAGCCCGTCTATGTGACCGACTATCCGGTGGTGGACAGCGATGCCGCCGCCGGGATGATGGGGGCGTGGGTGGCTGCGGGCGAGGCCGATGTCGGCGCGCATCTCCACCCCTGGGTCAATCCGCCCCATGTCGAGGATGTGAACGCCGCCAATTCCTATGTCGGTTCGCTGCCCGCGGCGGTGGAAGCGGCCAAGCTGGAGGCGCTGTGCCGCCGGATCGAGGATCGCTTCGGTCGGCGGCCGATTGCCTATCGGGCGGGGCGCTATGGCGTCGGCCCCAATAGTGCGCGGCTGCTGGAGGCGGCGGGCTTTCGCCTCGATACCTCGGTGCGCAGCCGGTTCGATTACAGCCATCAGCATGGCCCCGATTTCCATGGCCTGCCGCAAAATCCCTATTGGGCGGGGCCGACACGGTCGCTCGTAGAGCTTCCGCTGTCGACCGCCTTTACCGGCGTGTTGCGGGGCGGCGGCGAGGGGCTTTATCGCGCGACCCAGGCGATGGGGCCGCTGGCCGGTGCGCTGGCGCGGGCGCGGATGCTCTCGCGCGTGCCGCTGACGCCCGAAGGCATCACCGCAGCCGAAGCGACGGCGGCGATCGACGCGCTGATCGAGGAAGGCGTGCGCGTCCTCAATTTCAGTTTCCATTCGCCCACGCTGGAGCCGGGCCACACGCCCTATGTCCGTGACGAGGCCGATCGCACCGCCTTTTACGGCTGGTGGGATAGGGTGCTGAGCCATCTGGCGCGGCGCGGCGTGGCGGCGGTCAGCCTGGATCAATTGCTGGATGCCATTCCTGCGCGCGCGGAGGCTTGCCAAGCCGCCTGATGCTCCTTATCGCCGCGTTCAAGGTGGGGCCTGTAGCTCAATGGTTAGAGCTGGCCGCTCATAACGGCTAGGTTGCGGGTTCGAGTCCTGCCGGGCCCACCATTGTCTCCAAGCTGTTGAAAGGCTTGGAATTCGTTGAAAGATAAGGACTTTTTGCGGACGTCTGTTACATCTGTAACAGTTATCGAAGTATCCAGTCCTATTTCGCTAATGGCGGCGCAGTTTCTTATTTTCGGCGGATTGTGCCCGATAAAAAGCGCGCCACCCTCGGTAAGCATGAAATCATGCTGTTCCTGTGGGCTAAGGATAAAGAGGAAGCCAAACGGCTCATCTCGAAGAAATCCTTAAATCCGACGCGCTGTTTGCCAGTGAAAGTCGAGCATGAACGGGGTGCTCTACAAGCAACGCAGCCGCATCGAGCGCATGCGCGGCCACCGCAAGATCAACTGCGCCACCGCCAGATACTGGCTCAAATTTGTCCAGGACGCCGGGCATCATGAGTCTATGCGCGACACCGAAGGTGATAAATCAGTCAGCGCAAACGCAAGGTAGGGCCGCGCAACCCGCAACAATGCGGACCAGATTGCACCGCGCCATTGCGCCTTCCGGCAGCGTCACCGAAAAGCCTCTGCGCAACGGATCGGGCGCGCCGGGATAATAGTCCGTGCTGACCGCCTGGGCGCCGCTGGCCATGGCCGCCCGTGCCTTGCGATAATCGCCGGCGCGTGCCTCCACCGTATTGGCATCAGTCCGCGTGCGCACGATGACGCCCTGCTTCACCCATGCGCTGATCTTGGCACTATCGACCAGCGGATCCTGCACGATCTCGATCGCGGTTTCGGGCTGATCGTCGGGATACCAGCCGAACATCGCCCGCCCAGCCAGCGAAGGATGGCCATCGCGATAGACGTTGGAGACCGCATCGCGCACGTCGAGCATGATGTAGATGCGGCCTCGCGCGGCATCCAGGCTGGGCCATCCATGGGTGCGCACGGCATCGCGCAGCGTCCTGGCCTTGCCGCGCACCTCATCCGGGGTGATGAGCCGCTTGGATCCCTTAACCACACCCCTCTGGCATGCGCGCCTTTAGTCGAAGTTAATGACCCGAAAAATTATGTATTCTGCAGATCCTGTCGCGTCACAAGTTCTTGATCGCATGCGGATATCTGGAAAAGACAGCGATGTTATTTTCCGCTGCGGGAAGGCGTGGGGGAATTCCGGTCATCTTTTAACGCCCCTTTACGGCCATTCAGTCACCGATTTTCCGGTCCAGGTCGCGGCCAACTCGCTATGCTGCTCTGGATGCCCGGCACTGGCCGCAAGGAGAATGGCTGCGTTCCGCCGATTGAGTGTCAGTCCCATGTCGTTTGAGAATAGCGGCAGACGAACCGTTCGCGCCCATAACAGGCGCATCGAACCGCAGGCTGTCCGATTTCGAAAGACAGGGGGGAGGCGGAGGGCGCATTCCGCAGTCGAGAATGCGCCCATCATCGAGGTTCAGTGGGCCGGATCGAACGCAATGGCTTCGAGTGCGGCCTTGACCTCCTGCGACAGATCCAGCTCCACTGCTGCCAAATTCTCGGTCAGATGCGCGACATTGGACGTGCCGGGGATCAGCAGCATGTTCGGTGCGCGCGCCAACAGCCATGCAAGCGCCAGCTGCATCGACGTAGCGCCCAGGCGATCCGCCAAATGGGCCAATGCCTGCGATTGGATGGGCGAAAAGCCTCCGAGCGGAAAAAATGGGACATAGGCGACGCCCTGGCGCGTCAAGCTGTCGATCAGCGCGTCATCCGCGCGGTGCGCCAGGTTATACTGGTTCTGGACGCACGCGATCGGGACGATGCGCTGGGCCTCCGCGACCTGGCTCTCTGTCACGTTGCTGAGGCCGATATGTCGAACCAGTCCTTTCTCGCGCAGCTGTGCAAGGGCGACGATCTGCGCCTCGATCGACCCTTCCGACGGCGCGTGGATGTCGCCCATAATGCGCATGTTGACCAGGTCGAGAGTGTCGCGGCCAAGGTTTCGCAGATTGTCTTCGACGCCCTGCTGCAATTCGGCGGCACTTTGTGCCGGCAGCCATGAGGCGTTCTTGCCGCGGATCGCGCCCACCTTGGTCACGATCAGGAGATCGTCGCTATAGGGATGAAGCGCATCGCGGATGATCTGGTTGGTCACATGAGGGCCATAGAAATCGCTTGTGTCGATATGGTTCACGCCCGCCGCAACTGCCGCGCGCAGGACCGCGACGGCGGCATCGCGATCCTTGGGCGGGCCAAAGACGCCAGGCCCAGCCAGTTGCATCGCGCCATAGCCCATGCGGTTCACGAAATGATCGCCCAGCTTGAAGGTGCCGGCTTTGCGAAGATCCATCATGTCCTGTCTCCTCATTTGGAGACCGCGATATGGGCTTGTGGCCAGCGAACGATAAGTCGTAGTAATCAGAACAAGCTGTACGGATAATCGAACAATGGCGACGGAACTCGATGATCTTGCCACCTTCGTGGAAGTAGTGCGGGCAGGAGGCTTCCGAGATGCAGCCCGTATTTCGGGCACCTCGGCATCTGGGATGAGCGACGCGCTCAGGCGGCTGGAGGCCCGGCTAGGCGTTCGTCTCCTCCACCGCACGACGCGCAGCATGGCCCTGACCGAAGCGGGCGCGCGGCTATTCGAGCGGCTGTCGCCGGCGCTTTCGGAAATCCGCGACGCGCTCGATGTCGTCAACATCTTCCGTGACAGACCCGCTGGAACATTGCGTTTGAATGTTCCAGCTAATGTCGCCCGCACCGTGCTCCCATCGATCCTCCCATCATTCCTTCGGGTCTATCCCGATATTCGAGTGGAGGTGACGGTAGAGGATGGGTTTGTCGACATATTGAAATCCGGTGCGGATGCCGGGATCCGTTATGAGGAGCGGCTTGAACAGGACATGATCGCGATCCCCATCGGCCCAGCGACGCAGCGGTTGGTTACAGCTGGATCTTCAGCCTATTTCGATCATCATGGGCGCCCCTCGCACCCACAGCAACTGTTGGGCCATAATTGCCTGCGCGGCCGTTTTTCCGGCGGAGCCATGCCGGGATGGGAATTCGAGAGAGAGGGAGAAATTCTCGTTGTCGATCCGACCGGGCCGCTGGTGGTGCAGCCTGGTCTGGCGTGCGAATTGCTGATCGATGCTGCCGTGGCTGGCCTTGGAATTGTGCATCTGTTCGAGGATTGGCTTAAACCGCATATCGAGAGTGGGGCGCTCGAATCGGTTCTCGACGACTGGTGCCAGACCTTCTCTGGTCCCCGGCTCTATTATTCCGGGCGCCGTTATTTGCCGGCGCCCTTGCGGGCTTTCGTGGACTTTATTCGCTTGCAGCGATGGTAAATGGGGCCGCGTCAGAGGGTCACGTCCGTCAATGTGGTGTAATTTCGGTGCTGGCCATCGGGCTGCATTTTCAGGCGGCCTTGGGTGTAATCTGTAGCGGCTGAACCTCCTCGGTTATGGGTGTGGCAAGGGCGGCCATGCCCTCGATCTGCATGT
>NZ_JBSXOQ010000119.1:0-57056 GCF_056859495.1 Sphingobium sp. L-44
ACCTGATCGAGAACTTTTTCTGCAAACTCAAAGAGTTCAAACGCATCGCCATGCGCGCCTGCAAAACCGACAGCAGCTTCGAGGCCATCATCTACCTCGCCGCAGCCGTCATCAACTCTCGATGAATCCCCACAGGCCTTAATGCGTCGGGAACAGGATGATCGGCAGGGCGAAGACCAGCGCCAGGCCGGAGACGATGCGCTGGCCGCGCGAGACGCCCAGCGGCAGTTCGCGCCATACCATCGGGCAGGCGAGCAGGGCGAAGACGACGAGGATGTTGGAGATCGTCACCGATCCGCCGATCGGCATGTCCTGCCGCAGCGCGAGGCCCGCGAACAGGCAGATGAAGCTCAAGATCCAGCCAACCAGCGCCATGACGGCCCCCTTTCCCTTGGGAGGCTAGAACGGCACGGTTTCCAAAAGCTTAATCGGCGTCCTCGGGGATCGGCACCCAGGGGTCATAGCTGCCGAAGCTCCAGACATTTCCTTCAGGGTCGAGCGCGGTATAGCCGCGCCCCGGATAGCCCGGATTGTCATGCGGCTCGTCGACCACCACCGCGCCTTCGTTGCGGGCATGGAGGCAATGGGCATCGACATCGGGCACGACCATATAGACGCAGGCGGTGATGCCGCCCAGGTCGCGCACTGTCGACCAGGTGTAGAGCGATTCGCCCTCCATATCCTTGACGCTGCCCAGCATCACCATGCCCTCGCCCAGGACAAGCTGGGCATGGTGGATGATGCTGTTGTCGAGATCATCGGGATAGACGGCGTGTCGCTCGAAGCCGAAGGCGGCGCACAGGAAATCGATGGCGGCGGGTGCGTCGGCATAGCGCAGGCACGGGATGACGGGTGAACCGGGCATCTTTCCTCTCCCCTTCGGTGAATCAGGATGGCGCAGTCTAGCCTAGCGCGCGCCGACCGGCTAGGCGAAGGGGCATGACGACCCGCGATGACCTGGCCCTTGCCAACCGCCTTGCCGACGCCGCCGGCGCCGCCATCCGTCCCTTTTTCCGCGCGCGCTACGATCTGGAGATCAAGGCCGACAAGTCGCCGGTGACGGAGGCCGACCGCGCCGCCGAAGCCGCGATCCGCGCGATCCTGGAAAAGGAACGGCCGAACGACGGCATCATCGGCGAGGAATATGGATCGGTCCGCACCGATGCCGAGCGGGTGTGGATATTGGATCCGATCGACGGCACGCGCAGCTTCATCGCCGGGCGGCCGATCTTCGGCACGCTGATCGCGCTGACGCAAGGCAGCTGGCCGACGATCGGCATCATCGACCAGCCGATCGCGCAGGAACGCTGGGCCGGGATGAGCGGCCAGCCCACCACCTTCAACGGCAAGCCGGTGCGCACCCGCGCCTGCAAGGCGCTGGAGGGAGCAGGGATAGCCACCACCAGCCCGCATCTGTTCGCCGAAGGCGATGTGCCCCATTATATGGCGCTGGTCGGCGCCGTGTCGGGCAGATCGCCGCGCCAGGGGCCGGTCTATGGCGGCGACTGCTATAATTACGGTCTGCTGGCGTCGGGCTTCCTCGACATCGTCATCGAATCCGGGCTGCAAAGCTATGACTTTGCTGCGCTGGTGCCGGTGGTCGAGGGCGCGGGCGGGCTGATGTGCGACTGGAATGGCGAACCGCTGACCGCGGACAGCGAAGGCCATGTGCTGGCGCTGGGCGATCCGGCGCGGCTGGAGGATGTGCTGGAGGCGATCCATGGCGCGGGCGATGCGCATGACCATGGGCATCATCACGATCATTGAGGGTGGTGTTGGGTAGTCTGCTAGCGACCAATTCCAGACCTGTTCCCCCTCCCGCAGGCGGGAGGGGGTAAGGGGGTGGGCTGGACGTCGCACAAGCCCACCCCGCTGCGAGACTAATGCGCTTCGCGCATTAGTCTCGCAGCCCCTCCCGCGTGCGGGAGGGGAATAGCGGAAAACCACCCTTTTCGTCATTCCCGCGAAAGCGGGAACCCATCTCCAACGGCCTCACCCAAATGGAAGGTGCGGGAGATGGATCCCCGCCTTCGCGGGGATGACGGCGAACGAGACATTCGTCCGCCCCTAATCCCCCGACAACGCATCCCTGACGGCCGCGTCGTAGAGGGCGCGATTGTCTTCGTCGAAGCAGACGAAGAGGATTTGGTCGAAGGTGTCGGTATCGCGGTGCAGCACCTCGACCACGGCGCGGGCGGCGACCTTGGCGGCCTGGGCCCTGGGATAGCCATAGACGCCGGTCGAGATCGCCGGGAAGGCGACCGCGCGCAGGCCGTGATGGCGGGCGAGCGACAGGCTGTGGCTATAGCAGCTGGCGAGCAGGTCGCGCTCGCCCTGATTGCCGCCCTGCCAGACCGGGCCGACGCTGTGGATGACGTAGCGGGCCGGCAACCGGTAGCCGCGCGTGATCCGCGCCTCCCCGGTCGGGCAGCAGCCAATGCCCCGGCATTCCTCCAGCAAGTCTGGCCCGGCGGCGCGGTGGATCGCGCCATCGACCCCGCCGCCGCCGAGCAGGCTGTTATTGGCGGCGTTGACGATCGCGTCGACCGCGCAACGGGTGATGTCGCCCGTCACCACGTCCCAGCGCGTCGTCCCGACCATCATCGCATCAGTCCCTGATCGGCCCGCCGATCGACCAGACATGGCCGAAGGGATCGGTGAGCTGGCCATAGCGGGCGCCCCAGAACTGGTTATCGATCGGGAAGCGGATCGCCGCGCCGGCGGCCAGCGCGCGATCCCACCAGCGATCGGCATCGTCCACTTCCAGATGCAGCGTGACCGAGGCCGGCTTTTCCGCCGGGGCGCCGCCGCACATTTCGGGAAAATGATCGTTCAGCATCAGCCCGCCATCATTGATCGTCAGATGGGCGTGCATGATCCGCGTGCCATCCTCTTCCAGATGGCGGCTCTGTTCGGTCGCTCCGAAAGCCGCGCTGTAAAAGGCGATGGCGTCGGCGGCCTTGCCGTCGGCGATGGTCAGATGGGGCGTGACCCCCGGCAGGACGAACGGCGTGTCGCTCATGATCCTCTCCTTCGGTCCGACCCCTGATCGAGTCGGCAGGGCCGCAGGATAGGCCCGACGCATGACCTTCAGAAGATGCCGAGGAACTTCTTGTCCTGCGCCTTCTTCTCGGCCTTGCTGCCCTTGCCGGCCTCATCCTTCGCGGTGGTGCCGCGGCTGACATCGTCGCGCGGCTTGCCGCCACGGGTGCGCTGGGCTGCGGCATCGGCGCCGGCCAGCACCGGGCCGCAGGCCGCTGCCTTGGCATCGCCGACATCGACAAAGGCCAGTGTCGCGGCGATCGGCGTGGCGACGATGCCCAGCGCCGCCGCAGCGCCGCCGCGCGCGATCAGGTCGGGGCTGATGACATTGATCGACGGCCGGGCGAAATAGCCGCCAATGCCGACCGGCGACTGGCCGGAGAAGAGGCTGATCTTCTTGCCGTCGGCGCGGAAGGCGAGGTCGAGACTCTCATTCCTGAACGAGAAGCCGCCCCGGCCGATCATCACATTCTTGCGCGTGTCGATCAGGATCGGGTCGGCCGCCGCCACGCCGTCGCGCACGGTGAAGGCAATGAGGCCGCAATTGATCTGCACCGGATCCTTCAGCTTCTTTTCGAACATCTTGGTGATGAAGGTGCCGACATCGATTTCGGAAAGCTGGACATTGCGCGCCCACATGCTGCCCGCCGGCAGGATGACGGCGATGCGGCCATTGGCGGTGGCGAGTGAATCATGGACGGTATCGCCCAGCCCCGTCATCTGCATCCGTCCCTTCACCATGCCGGTCGTGCCCGATTGCTCGACACCCCAACGGGCGAGCAGCGTGCCCATCGGCGTCGGCGCCAGGCGGACGTCATAGCTTGTGCGCACCGGCTGGTTGCGGGCATTGATCTCGATATCCGACGCGACATGGCCGCCCGCCATGTCGAAGGTCAAAGGCGAGAGCGTCAGCAGGCTATGGTCGAGCTTCACCGTCACGGCGGCATTGGCGATCGGCACATTGGGCGCGCGGATCGTCTTCACGCTGTAGCGGACATTGGCATCGAAATTGCGGATCGCCTCGATCCGCAGCGGCGCGTCGGGCAGCAGGCGCGGCGTGCCCTGCACGGTCGTGATCGCGCCCGCCCCGCCCTGCGCATCCAGCCGTTGCGGATCATAGCCGATGAAGGGGCCGACATCGATGACGTCGAGCCGCTGGGTCGCCAGATCGGCGTCGAGCAGCAGGCGGTTGTTGGGCAACGACACGGTGAAACGGCCAGCCAGGTCGGACGCGCCGAACCGGCCCTGCAAATGCGTGAAGCGCCACTCCTCGCCCGCCTTGGTCAGGGCCGAGGTGAAGCGATACTGGCGGGTGCCGGGAATGGCGACGCCCAGGAAATCGAACAAATGGCTGAGATTGGGGCCCTGCGCCACGACGCGCAGGTCGCTGCCCTCCAGTTCGGTCGCGCCGGGCAGTGTGCCGGTCACCTCCAGCACGGTCGCGCCCGCCTGTGCCCGCAGCGCGAGGCTGTTCTTGCCGCCGGTGACGGTGGCGTTGGGCGACAGCAGGCCGCCCTTGAGGGTAAAGGGCTTGCCGCGCATCGTGCCCGTGCCCGACAGGCGAACATCGCTGGCAAAGCGGGTGTCCTGCGCCTTCACCGTCTCGAAGCCGATATCGGTCGAGAGCATCAGCACCGGATCGCGATAGCGCATGGTCGTGCCGGCGAGCAGCGCGCGGCGGACGAGCGGCAGGGTCATCGGCTCACCCTTCCGGTCGGGGTCGCCCAGCGTCCATGTATTATGCTGCCGGTCGCGCGACCATTCGAGATCGGCGGCGGCCCCCCGCAGTTCCAGCCAGGGGATGCGATATCTGCTGCCGAAGATCAGGCTCAAGGGCGCGATCCGTGCGTCGATCAGGTCGGCGCGAAACAGGTCGGGCCGGCTGGCCCAGGGCAGGTTGGCGACGCGCATCCCCTCCGCCCGGAACTTGATCGCGATCGGGGCGAAATAGAGCTGGAAGCCGCCGCCGACCTCTACCTGCCGCGCCAGCCGGGCGGACAGGATGCGCTCGAACGGCCCTTTCAGGAACCGCCCCTTGGTGACGAAGAGGATCAGCCAGACGGCGAAGATTATGCCGACGATCCACAATATGACGCGCGCCGGCAGCGGCAGGGCGCGCCAGCGGTCGCGCGCGCGGCGCAGATGGACAGCCGCGCCGCCGGGTTGGGCGGTCAAGGGCGCGTCATGCGGCTTGGGTTCGACATCGGCCATGGCGGGGTCAACGCGGGCATGCCGCCTTTGGGTCCGAATCGCTTGCTTTTGCGGGCGCGGCCGACTATGGGCCGCCCTTCGCGATATTCAGTGAGACCGCCCGGCTAACTAGGGCTGCCGTGGCTGTCTGTAATCGTCGCGCCAAACAAGGAGACGAAAATGCCCAAGCTCAAGACCAAGAGCGGTGTGAAGAAGCGCTTCAAGTTCACCGCTTCCGGCAAGGTCAAGCACGGCGTCGCTGGCAAGCGTCACCGCCTGATCTCGCACAACGCCAAGTATATTCGCCAGAACCGTGGCACTTCCGTGCTGTCCGATGCCGACGTGGCTCACGTCCGCCTCTGGGCACCCTACGGCCTGAAGTAAGGAGTAGAGGACAATGGCACGCGTAAAACGTGGTGTAACCACCAAGGCGAAGCATAAGAGGATTTTGGTTCAGGCGAAGGGCTATTATGGCCGTCGCAAGAACACGATCCGCGTCGCTCGCCAGGCTGTCGAAAAGGCCGGCCAGTACGCTTATCGCGACCGCAAGGTCAAGAAGCGCACCTTCCGTGGCCTGTGGATCCAGCGCATCAACGCGGGTGTCCGCGCTGAAGGCCTGACCTATTCGCAGTTCATGCACGGCCTGAAGCTGGCCGGCGTCGAGCTGGACCGCAAGGTCCTGGCCGACATCGCGATGCACGAAGGCGAGGCGTTCAGCGCCATCATCGCCCAGGCCAAGGCTGCGCTGCCCGCAGCCTGAAGCTGATCGATCGTAAAGATCGTCAAAGGGGCGCCGGGGCAGATGCCTTCGGCGCCCTTTTTGTTTTTCCTCGACCTCCGTTCGTTTCGAGCGTGTCGAGAAATGCCCGCACTGCGCTTGCCGCTTCTCGACTTCGCTCGAAGCGAACGGTGAAGGGAGCGCCTTGGAGAAGTGATCCCATGTCGCTGCATCTCTGGTGGTTATATGTCACGGCGGTCTTCCTGATCTCGGCCACGCCCGGCCCCAACATGCTGCATGTGATGACGCAGAGCATCGCCCATGGGCCGCGCAAGGCGCTGGTGACGATGGCGGGGCTGATGAGCGCCGTGCTGCTGTGCCTGATCGCGTCGGCGCTGGGCCTTGGCGCGCTGCTGAAAGCCTCGCCGCGCCTGTTCGACATATTGCGCTATGCCGGTGTCGCCTATCTCCTCTGGCTGGGGATCAAGGCCTGGCGCGCGCCGGTCGGCACTGCCGACGGCGGCGATGCCGGCCCGGTCCGCTCCGCCCGCGCGCTGTATGCGACCGGCCTGCTGACCGGCCTGTCCAACCCGAAGCTCATCATCTTCGCCGCTGCGCTCTTCCCCCAGTTCATCGACCTGGCCCGCCCCTTCTGGCTGCAACTGGCGATCCTGATCATCAGTTTCGTGGTGATCGAGAGCTTCTGGTACTCGGTCTATGCGCTCGGCGGCCTGCGCCTGGCCCGCTGGCTGGCGCCGGCCAACCGGCAGAAACTGTTCAACCGCGGCACCGGCCTGATGTTCATCGGCTTTGGCGGCGCGCTGCTGGGCGCGCGCGCCTAACCCTATCTCCGTCATTCCCGCGAAAGCGGGAATCCATTTCCGGACAAGGCCAATGCAGCGAGACTTCGATCCGACAGTCTACATATTGGCCAGCCAAAAAAATGGCACGCTCTACATCGGCGTCACATCAAACCTCGTGCAACGCCTGTATCAGCACCGTTCTGGCTTGATCGAAGGCTTCACCAGCGACTACGGGGTCAAGCGACTGGTCTGGTTCGAATGCGGCGCATCCATGGAGGAAGCAATCCGGCGCGAGAAGCAGATCAAGAAGTGGAACAGGCAATGGAAGATCGACCTGATCGAACGGAGCAATCCCGATTGGCGCGATCTGGCTATCGATTTGGGCTTTGAGCCATTGGACAGTCGGCGCATCGATTGAGCGTCAGGATGATTGGTTAGCGCGGGAGATGGATTCCCGCCTTCGCGGGAATGACGAATGATATGACCGAAATTAGCGCACTGAAAGCCGGCCTGATCGCCGATATCGAGGCTGCCGACACGCTGGACACGCTGGAAGGGCTGCGCGTGGGCGCGCTGGGCAAGAATGGGGTCGTCACCGGCCTGCTCAAGACGCTGGGCGGCATGTCGCCCGAGGAGCGTCTGGAGAAAGGCCCGCCGATCCAGGATCTGCGCGAAAGCGTGACCGCCGCGATCGCCGACCGCAAGGCCGCGCTGGAGCAGGCCGCGCTCGACGCCCGCCTTGCCTCGGAAAAGGTCGACATGACCCTGCCCGCCGATCTGGGGCCGCAGGGCAGCGTCCACGCCGTTTCGCAGGTCATGGACGAACTGGCGGAAATCTTCGCCGACCTCGGCTTCTCGGTCGCGACCGGCCCGGAGATCGAGGACGACTGGCATAATTTCACCGCGCTCAATATCCCGGAGACGCACCCGGCACGCGCGATGCACGACACCTTCTACTTCCCGGACGAGGAAGGGCAGAAGAAGATGCTGCTGCGCACCCACACCTCGCCGGTGCAGATCCGCACCATGATGACGCAGGAGCCGCCGATCCGCATCATCGCGCCCGGCCGCGTCTATCGCAGCGACTCCGACGCGACCCACACGCCGATGTTCCACCAGATCGAGGGTCTGGTGATCGACAAGGGCATCACGCTTGGTCATTTGAAGTGGACGCTGGAGACCTTCCTCAAGGCCTTTTTCGAGCGCGAGGATATCGTCCTGCGCCTGCGCCCGAGCTATTTCCCCTTCACCGAACCCTCGGTGGAAGTCGATGTCGGCTACACGCTGACCAATGGCCAGCGCGTCATCGGCGGCGACGGCGATGCACCCGGTGGCGGCTGGCTGGAAGTGCTGGGCAGCGGCATGGTCAACCGCCGCGTGATCGAGGCATGCGGGCTTGATCCCGACGAATGGCAGGGCTTTGCCTTCGGCACCGGCGTCGATCGGCTCGCCATGCTGAAATATGGCATGAACGACCTGCGCGCCTTCTTCGACGGCGATCTGCGCTGGCTGAAACATTATGGATTCTCGGCACTCGACGTGCCCACGCTGTCGGGAGGAGTCGGCGCATGAAGTTCACCCTGAGCTGGCTCAAGACGCACCTCAAGACCGACGCGGACCTGGCCACCATCCTCAAGACGCTGAACGCCATCGGGCTGGAAGTCGAGGATGTGGAAAATCCGGCGGAGAAGCTGGGCGCGTTCAAGATCGCCAAGGTGCTGACCGCCGAGCGTCACCCCCAGGCCGACAAGCTGCAGGTGCTGAGCGTCGACCATGGCGACGGCAATCCGCTGCAGGTCGTGTGCGGCGCACCCAACGCCCGCGCCGGCCTGATCGGCGTCTTCGGGGTCGAGGGCGCGGTGGTGCCGGTCAACGGCATGGTGCTCAAGAAGACCGCGATCCGTGGCGTCGAATCCAACGGCATGATGTGCTCCACCCGCGAACTGGGGCTGGGCGACGACCATGACGGCATCATCGAACTGGCCGGCGACGCGCCGGTGGGTGAGGTCTATGCGAACTGGGCCGGCCTCAACGATCCGGTCATCGACGTGTCGATCACGCCGAACCGTCAGGACTGCATGGGCGTGCGCGGCATCGCCCGCGATCTGGCGGCGGCGGGCCTCGGCACGCTCAACGCCATCATCGTGCCGGAGATTGCCGGCGTGGGTCCGGGACCGGACGTGCGCACCGACGATATCGACGGCTGCCCCGCCTTCTTCGCCCGCTCGGTCAAGGGCGTGACCAACGGCGCCTCGCCCGAATGGATGGCGCGTCGGCTCAAGGCGATCGGCCAGAAGCCGATCAGCGCGCTGGTGGACATCACCAACTACATCATGATCGACCTCGGCCGGCCGCTGCATGTCTATGACATGGCGACGCTCAAGGGCGGTCTGGTTGCGCGCAAGGGCAAGGCCGGCGAGGAAGTGCTAGCCCTGAACGGCAAGACCTATGCCATCGACGAGACGATGACCGTGATCGCCGACGACGAAGCCGTGCATGACATTGGCGGCATCATGGGCGGCGAACATTCGGGCGCGCAGCACGGCACCACCGACGTGCTGATCGAATGCGCCTATTTCACGCCCGAGCGGATCGCGGTGACCGGCCAGAAGCTGGCGCTGACCTCAGATGCGCGCGGCCGGTTCGAGCGTGGCGTCGATCCCGCCTTCCTGGACGATGGCCTGTCGATCGCGACCAGCCTGGTCATGACCCTGTGCGGTGGCACCGCGTCGGAAGCCACGCGCGCCGGCACTCCGCCCGCGACGCCCAAGACGGTCGCCTACGCGCCCGACCAGTGCCTGGCGCTGGCCGGCGTCGATGTGCCGCATGACGTGCAGAAGCGCATTCTGGAAAGCCTGGGCTTCGGCGTCAGCGGCGAAGGCGCCAGCATCGAATATCAGGATGGCGTGCCGGTGAGCGTGCCGGGCCACTGGACCATCAGCGTGCCGACCTGGCGCCGTGACGTCGATGGCTGGCCCGACATTGTCGAGGAAGTGGTGCGCATCGTCGGTCTGGACCATGTGCCGTCCACCCCGTTGCCGCGCGTGCCGGGCGTCGCCCGCCCGACCGCCACGGCCGAGCAGCTGGTCGAGCGCCGCGTGCGCCGCACCGCCGCCGCCCGCGGCCTCGCCGAAGCGATCAACTGGTCCTTCATTTCCGAGAAGGAAGCCGCGAGCGTTGGCGGTGGCGACTGGACGCTGGCCAATCCGATCTCCGAAGACCTGAAGGTCATGCGGCCCTCGCTGTTGCCCGGCCTGCTGTCGGCGACCAAGCGCAATGTCGATCGCAGCGCGACGTCGATCCGGCTGTTCGAACTCGGCCGGCGCTATTTCAAGCAGGGCGAGCGCGCCACGGTCGGCTTCGTGCTGGCCGGTGAGAAGACCGCGCGCAGCTGGCAGAGCGGCAAGGCCCAGCCCTTCGACGCGTTCGACGCCAAGGGTGAAGTGATCGCGCTGCTGGCGGCCGCCGGTGCGCCGGTCGGCAATCTGCAGAGCATGGGCGAGGCATCGGCAGCCTATCATCCCGGCCAGTCGGGCACGCTGCGCCTTGGCCCCAAGGTGGTGCTGGCTGAATATGGCGTGCTGCACCCGAGCCTCGCCAAGCAGTTCGGCCTGTCCGGCACGGTGGTCGCAGGCGAGATCTTCCTCGATGCGATCCCGGCCAAGCGCAAGAGCGGCTTCATGCGCGCGCCTTACGCCCCGCCGGCGCTGCAGGCGGTGAAGCGCGATTTCGCCTTCCTGGTGCCGGAGACGGTCGAGGCCGATGCGCTGGTGCGCGCGGTCAAGGGCGCGGACAAGAAGGCGATCGTCGACGCGCGCCTGTTCGACGTCTTCACCGGCCCCGGCGTGGATGAAGGCCACAAGTCGCTGGCGGTGGAGATCACGCTGCAGCCGGGCGAAAAGAGCTTCGCCCAGGAAGAGCTGGACGCGATCAGCGCGGCGGTGGTCAAGGCCGCCCAGAAGCTGGGCGCGAGCCTGCGCGGCTAAGACAGGAAAGGCCGGCGATGGACGGGAAGGCTGAACGATTTCAGGCCCGCCTCGCCGGCCTCTTCTACATCGGCACCATCGGCTGCGGCATGTTTGCCGAAGCGGTGGTGCGCGCCGCCCTGATCGTGCCGGGCAACGGGCGCGAGACGATGCGCAACATCGCCGACTATCCCTGGCTCTATCGCGCCGGCGGGGCGAGCGATGTCGCCATGCTCTGCTGCTATCTGGCGGTCACCGCCCTGCTCTATGGCCTGTTCGCGCCGACCGGGCGGGTGCTGGCGCGCATAGCCGCGCTGTTCAGCCTGACCGGCATTGCCGTGCTGGCGGGCAACAGCCTGCTCCATCTGCTGCCGCTTGCGCTGATCGATGGTGCGCCGCATCCCGGCATCCCGATGGCGGAGGTGCAGTCGCTGGTGCGGATCAGCCTCAGCCTCCACAATGATCTCTACGGCATCAGCCTGATCTTCTTCGGCATCTATTGCCTGCTAATCGGATGGCTGGCGATCCGATCACGCCGATTGCCGGTGGCAGTCGGTGCGCTGCTGATGGCGGGCGGCGCGGTCCATCTGGTCGCGCGCAGCCTGGCGCTGCTGTCGCCAGCAATCGGCGAGGCGATCCCCGGTCAGCTCGATTTCGTGCCGCTGCTGGGCGAAGGCGCCTTCGCCATCTGGCTGCTGCTGTTCGGGGCGCCGCGCCCGGCGGCGCCGGAGGTCAGCCCGTAATCTTGCAGCCCTTGGCCGATGCCATGCCGCGCAGATAACCACGCCGGGCGAGACCGGCGGCGATGGCGGCGCGCAGGCGACGTTCGGCCGGGGCGGCGCCGCTGATTTCCCGCACCACGCCGCGGAACGGGATCAGCGAATTGACCAGCGACTTGCCGACACCCTCGGCGATCTTGCTGGTGCGATCCTCATTGGCTTCGCGGCCGATGGTGAAATCGGGACCAAGCACCTTGTTGAGCGCCGCCATGTCACCATTCAGCGCCTTGCAGGTCTTGCCCGATGGCGCGGCATAGGGTTTTTCCTCGGCCGCGACGAGGATCGGCGGCACCTGCGTCTTTTCGATGCCGACATCGCGGGCCGGCTGGGACGCGATTTCGCCCGCCTTATCGAGCGTGTCGTCCCTCTTCTTGCCCTCTTCCTGGGCGAGCGCCGACGTGCCGAACAGCAGCAGGATGGTGGCGGTCGATACGGCAATTTTCATCATTGGTCCTCCCGCTGGCTCAACCCGCCAGCCCCCATGTCGGTTCCGCAACGTAACGATTGCGCGGCGGGCGAGACAGTCGGGATTTGCCGCATCGGACCTTGGAATAGAGCCTGTTTCACGTCATCTGTGGAAGCCCAAGGCGCTTCCACAGATGACGATCCGGCTCTATGTCGCTGGGCAAACAGGAGTGTTTCGCCATGAACGACCGCATCGCCATCGCCTCCGACAATCTGTCCGCCAGCATATCGCCGCTGGGCGCCGAACTCTGGTCGCTGACCGATGCGCAGGGCCGCGAACTGATGACCGATGCCGACCCGCAATGGTGGACCGGCCATGCCCCCCTGCTCTTCCCGTTCGTCGGCCGGTCGCGCGGCGACGTCTATCGGCTGAACGATGTCGACTATCCGATCGGCCAGCATGGCTTTGCCCGGACCAGCCCCTTCACCCTGGTCCATCGCAATGAGGAAGCCGTGCTGTTCCGGCTGGAAGCGGATCGGGAGACGCGCACCGTCTATCCGTTCGACTTCCGGCTCGACATGGGGTTCGTGCTGGAGGGGCCGAGCCTGCGCATGACGGCGACCGTCATGAATCGGGGCGAGACGGCGATGCCCTTCTGCTTTGGCTATCACCCCGCCTTCGCCTGGCCTTTGCCCTATGGCGGCAGCGTCGAGGACCACCGCATCCGCTTCGAGCAGGCCGAAGCCGCGCCGATCCGCAAGGTGGGCAGCGAGCCGGGGCTGATCGCGCTGGAAAGCGTGCCCTCGCCGGTCGAGGGGAAGGAACTGGCGCCGACCCATGCCATGTTCGCCGGCGATGCCCTCATCTGGGACGATCTCGCCAGTCGATCGCTGAGCTGGGGCGTGCCCGGCAAGCCGCACCTGAAGATCGATTTCCCCGATACGCCCTGGCTCGGCCTGTGGCAGAAGCCGGGCGCCCATTATCTGTGCGTCGAGCCCTGGGCCGGCATGGCCGACCCGGTCGGCTTCACCGGCGATGTCTGGGACAAGCAGGGTGTCATGACCCTGCTGCCGGGCGATAGCCGATCCTTCCGCATGGACGTGACGCTGGTCGACGTGTAACGGGCTTTCCCAAGTTCCGTTCAGGCTGAGCGAAGTCGAAGCCCTCCACTGAGCGCAGCGAAGTGCCTCGCCTCCGCTCGGCAAGGCCCTTCGACTCCGCTCAGGGCGAACGGGTTATTTAACTCGGACCCCAGAAAACAGCATCATGAGCATCCCATCCCGCCGCACCTTCGCGATCATTTCCCACCCGGACGCCGGTAAGACCACGCTGACCGAAAAGCTGCTGCTGGAAGGCGGCGCGATCCATCTGGCCGGCGAGGTCAAGGCGCGTGGCGCGAACCGGCGCGCGCGATCGGACTGGATGAAGATCGAGCAGCAGCGCGGCATCTCCGTCACCTCCTCGGTCATGACGTTCGAGCGGACGCGCGATGGCGAGACCATCACCTTCAACCTGCTGGACACGCCGGGCCACGAGGATTTCAGCGAGGATACCTATCGCACCCTGACCGCGGTGGACTCCGCCGTGATGGTGATCGACGCGGCCAAGGGCATCGAGCCGCAGACGCGCAAGCTGTTCGAGGTCTGCCGCCTGCGCAACGTGCCGATCATCACCTTCGTCAACAAGGTCGACCGCGAGGGCCGCGAGCTGTTCGGCCTGCTCGACGAGGTGGCGGACCAGTTGCAGCTCGACGTCTGCCCGATGAGCTGGCCGGTCGGCATGGGCGGCGAGTTCGAGGGTATCTATGATTTCGCCACCAACCGGCTGATGCAGCCCACTGGTCCGTCCAAGGAATTTGACGGCACCCGCCACCAGTTCAGCGGTCTAGATGACCCGAAGCTCGCCGATTATCTGTCCGAGCGAGGCCTGGAAAAGTTGCGCGAAGAAGCCGAACTGGCCCAGGGCGGCTATGCCGAGTTCGACCTGGAACGCTATCGCCATGGCGACCTGACCCCGGTCTATTTCGGGTCGGCGCTCAAGCTGTTCGGCGTGACCGAGCTGATCGACGCGCTGTCGGCGCATGCGCCGCCGCCGCGCGCCCAGCCGGCCGAGCCAGCCCCGGTCGAGCCCGAGGGCAGCGAAGTCACCGGCTTCATCTTCAAGGTGCAGGCGAACATGGACCCGATGCACCGCGACCGCATCGCCTTCATGCGGCTGGTGTCGGGCAAGTTCCGCCGCGGCATGAAGCTGACCCCAAGTGGTAGCGGCAAGGCGCTGGCCGTCCATTCGCCGATCCTGTTCTTCGCCCAGGACCGCGAGCTGGCGGACGAGGCCTTCCCCGGCGACATCATCGGCATCCCCAATCATGGCGCGCTGCGCGTCGGCGACACGCTGAGCGAGAAGCCCGGCCTGCGCTTCACCGGCCTGCCCAATTTTGCGCCGGAAATCCTGCGCCGCGTCCAGCTGAAAGACCCGACCAAGACCAAGCAGCTGCGCAAGGCGCTGGACGACCTGTCCGAAGAGGGCGTGATCCAGGTCTTCTATCCCGAAATCGGCAGCAACTGGATCGTCGGCGTCGTCGGCCAGCTGCAGCTGGAAGTGCTGATCAGCCGGCTGGAGGCGGAATATAAGGTTGCAGCGGTGCTGGAACCCTCGCCGTTCGACACCGCCCGCTGGATCAGCGGCGACGATCAGGCGATCAAGGATCTGGTCGCCTATAATGGCGCCAACATGGCCAAGGACCGCGACGGCAATCTGGTGTTCATGGCGCGCAGCGCCTGGGACATCGGCTATCAGCAGGAGCGCCATCCCAAGGTGAAGTTCAGCGCCACCAAGGAGCGCTAAGCCGACAGCGAAAGTGACAGGGCAGCGCCCTGTCACTTCATGGGTCAGGCCGTCACCCAATCCTTGCGCAGCGCCTTGCCGGCGAGCGCCATGAACAGGCCCGCAAGCAGGTAGAAGCCAAGCGCCGCGACGATGGCATAGCGCAGCGCTTCCTGGCCATAGGTCGGCGTCAGCGCGTCGGACAGGGCGCCGACGCTCCAGCTGCCAAGGCCGAGGCCGACCAGATTGTTGATGAGCAGGAAGGTCGCCGAGGCGCTGGCGCGCATATGCGGCGGCACCAGATGCTGCACGGCGGTCAGCACCGGGCCGAGCCAGACATAGACCAAAGCCTGCGGGATGAGGAACAAAGCGAAGGCGAAGCCGACACTGGATGACAGCACGCCGACCACGAACAAAGGCATGCCGATCACATAGCTGATCGCGGGCACCCAGGCGAACCAGGCCTTGTCCCTATTGCCCATGGCGTCGCCCAGGAAACCGCCGAGCAGCACGCCCGCGACCCCGCCAAGTAGCAGCAGCCCGCCCAGGAACTGGCCCGCGCCCAGCAGGTCGAGGCCGAAGCTGCGCATCAGCAGGCTGGGCAGCCAGAAGGCGACGCCATAGCCGCACATCGAGCTGCACGCCGCGCCCAGCGCCAGGAACCAGAAGCTGCGCTTGGCCGCGAGGATGCCGAACACGGCGCTGACGGGCACGGGCGCGCCGGCCTGCACCGGGCGGGCGGGTTCGCGCACCACCAGGCGGAAGAGCGGCGCGATGAGGATGCCCATGATGCCGACCGCGATGAAGGCGGTGCGCCATTCGACGGTCTGGGCGATATAGCCGCCCAGCAGCACGCCCCCGGCCGAGCCGAGCGGAATGCCGAGCGAATAGATGGAGAGGGCGCGGGCCCGCTGATGCTGCGGGAAATAGTCGGAGATGACGGCATAGGAGGGGGCGACGCCGCCCGCCTCACCCACGCCGACGCCGATGCGGAACAGGAACATCTGCATGAAATTGCCGGCCATGCCGCAGAGCGCGGTGAAGCCGCTCCATACCGCCAGACTGACGGTGATGACCCAGGTGCGGCTGGTCCGGTCGGCCAGCAGCGCCAGCGGGATCGCCAGCGTCGAATAGAGGAGCGCAAAGGCGATGCCGCCCAGCGCGCCAAGCTGGGTATCGGTCAGCCCCAGCTCCGCCTTGATCGGCCCGGCGAGGATGCCGAGGATCTGCCGGTCGAGGAAGTTGAAGGTATAGACCAGCAGCAGCATCGCCAGCACGACGCCACGATAGGCGGGGGAAGAGGTTCGGTCGGTCATGCGGGCCTGATACCAAATTTTCCGTTCGCTTCGAGCCTAGCCGAGAAGCCGGTTATGCAATGGTTCTCGACAGGCTCGAACCGAACGGATGGGAAACGCAGCTTAGAACTTGACCGACCCGGTCACGAACACCTGGCGCGGGTTGCCGTAGAAGGCGGTGAGCGTGCCTTCCTTGCCCAGCGAGGGGGTGGGATAGCCGGCCGCATTGTTGATGATCGCGCCGGTCACCGGATTGGCCGCGACGAAGGTATAGCCCGAGGTCTTATATTCCTTGTCGAGCAGGTTCTTGCCATGGACGCCGATGCTCCAGAGATCGCTGGGCGCGGTATAGACCAGGCTGGCGTCCCACAGCGCATAACCCTTCTGGTCGATATAGGGGTTGGGAATCTCGAACTGATAGGTCTTGGAGCGCCACGAGACGGTGGTGCCGAAATAGACGCTGCCATCGCCCACCGGCACATTGTAGCTGAGCGTGCCGCTGGCGGTCCATTTCGGCGTATTCTGCACCTTGCGATAGTCGGCGACATCGGTCGGCACGCTGGCGATATTGGCGATATATTCGCGATAGTCGGCATCGATGAAGCCGATCGCGGTCTGGAGGTTCAGACGGTCGCCGCCGCTGAAGATGTCGCGGCCAAGGCGGGCATTGCTTTCGAACTCCAGCCCCTTGAAGCGCGCCTTGCCGGCATTCGACACGACACCGCAGAAGGAGGGCGTCGCCACGCCGCCGACATTGACGGTGCAGGCGACCGAGCCGGGGATCTGCACATCCTTGTAATCGGCATAGAAGCCGGCGACCGCGACATAGAGGGCGCCGTCCATCAGATTGCCCTTGTAGCCGACTTCATAGCTGTCGACCTGTTCGGGCGCGAAGCTGAGGAAGGAGGCAATTTCGCTGTCCTGGCGGATGCCGTCGCCATTAAGGTCGGGCGCGTTGGTGCCGACCCCGCGCGGGTCGAAGCCGCCGCCCTTGAAGCCCTTGGAATAGCTGGCATAGATATTGTGATCGGCGGTCGGCTTGTAGCTGACCGAGAAGCGCGGCGTGAACTTCTTGAACTCGCGCTCGCCACGGAAGTTGGTGCTGGGCGCACCGAAGGGAATGCCCGCCCCGTCGAACACCGGCGAGCCGCCGCCCAGATAGCTTTGCCGCAGAATATTGGCCCGGCGCGTATCCCAGGTATAGCGGCCACCGGCCGACAGGCTGAGCTGATCGGTCAGGTCGAAGCTCATGTCGCCGAACACGGCATAGGTTTCTGTGTCGACATCGGCCTGGGTGAAGGCGGTCAGCCCGGCCACAGTGGTGAAGATACGGGTGTCGAACTGGGTGTCGGCGCTGGCATCGAGATAATAGAAGCCGACCATGCCGTGCAGCCGGCCCTTGTCATAGAGAAGCTGGAATTCCTGGCTGAGCTGTTCGTTCTTGTAATAGGCCGGCACGTCGACATCGACAGCGGGCAGCGCATCGAAGTCGATCGGCGAGGCACTGTCATCCTTGCGCCAGGCGCTGATCGAGCGCAGCGTCACCGCGTCATTGAGTTCGGCCGTCAGGTTCATCGACAGGCCGTAGGACTTCACATATTGCTTGGGATCGACCAGCCCGCCACGGGTGTCGAACACATCGTCCAGCACCGGCGCGCCCGATGCCTGCCCCGGAATCAGGCGATGGCCGCCACGCGGGTTGCTGTTATCCTTGGTATAGTCGCCGGTGATGCGCATCAGCACCGGCGCGCCATAGCCGCCCATTTCGAAGGTGGCGCGGCCGGCCCAGATATCCTTGTTATAATTGTCCTGCCCGGTGGTGAGATTCTTGCCGAAGCCGCCGCGCGACAGGCGGGCAAAGGCACCACCCAAGCGCATCAGGTCGCCGATCGGCGCCGACACGCTGATGATGCCATCGGCCTGATCATAGCTGCCATAGCTGCCCTTGAGCTTGAGCGAGAAGTCCTGCGGCAGCATCTTCGTGACATATTTGACCGCGCCGCCGATCGTGTTGCGGCCATAGAGCGTGCCCTGCGGCCCGCGCAGCACCTCGATCCGTTCGACATCATAGATGTCGAGCAGTGCCCCCTGCGGCCGGTTGAGATAGACATCGTCGAGATAGATGCCGACACCCTGCTCGAAGCCGGAAACCGGATCCTGCTGGCCGACACCGCGGATGAAGGCGGTCAGCGTCGAATTGGTGCCGCGCGACGCCTCCAGCGTGGTGTTGGGGGTGACATTGGCGAGGTCGCTGATGTCGATCGCCCCGCCCCGTTCCAGATCGGCGCCGGAGAAGGCGCTGACCGCGATCGGCACCGACACCAGCGTTTCCTCACGCCGGCGGGCAGTGACGATGATGCCGGCTTCTTCGGTGTCGGCGGCGGGCACCGACGCGTCCTGCGCGAAGGCGGGGAATGCCATCGCGCCGGTCCAGGCGGCGGATGCGAGGGCAAGGGCACGAATGCTGTGATGGGCCTTCATCGGCGTTTCCTCTCCTGAAGCGGCCCCCGGTCATCCGGGTAGCCAATCTGCTTGCCCATTGAATAATGAAAGTTGAACCAGCTTTCAACTTCAAATATGAGGGACGGCGAACAAGGCCACCAGACGTCCTAAAATGATTGAAAAGGCGCGTATTGGCAGGCGGAGGGAGAGAGCATGACCGATCCGGCTTCCCGACGGGATGAGAGACGCGATGACAAGGCGCCACGCACCGCGCGGGGCGAACGCACGCTTCGCGCGCTGCTGTCGGCGGCGGCCGAGGAATTTGGCGAAAAGGGATTTCACGACGGGTCGATCAGCGGCATCACCCGCCGGGCGGGCTGTGCGCTGGGCAGTTTCTACACCTATTTCGACAGCAAGGACGACATTTTCCGCGCGCTGGTCAACGACATGTCGGGCCAGGTGCGCGACTATGTCTCGCCCCGCATCGCCGATGCGCGTAACGGGATCGAGGCAGAGCGGATCGGCCTCTTGAGCTTTCTGGAGTTCGCCCGCGCTCACAAGGAAATCTACCGCATCATCGACGAGGCAGAGTTCGTCGACCAGGCCGCCTATCGCGCCCATTATGAGAATACCGCCACCCGCATGGCCGCGCGCCTGAAAAAGGCCGCGCAGCAGGGCGACGTGCGCGCGGACGTGGAAGAGGTCCATGCCTGGGCGATCATGGGGATGAATGTGTTCCTGGGGCTGCGCTATGGCGTGTGGGACGACAGCCGCCCCGCGCAAGAGATTGCCGACATCGCCAACGCGTTGATCGAGAAGGGGATCGGCAAGCGCGATTGAGGGTTGCACCGCCGCCGCCTATCGGGACAAGCACCGATGGTCGCGCCCTGCCCCTGCTGATAGGGCCGGGCGTCAGGCCCCAAAGCAAAAGGCGGACAGGCGATGCGCACACTCCATAAACAGACATTCCTTCTGGCATCGATCCTGCTGGTCAGCGGCTGTGCAACCACCGCCACGTCGCCGTCGGCCAGCGCCCCGGTGCCGCCGACCACGATCGAGGCGGTCGGACAGCTGACCAAGGCCATCCCCTTCCCGCGCGGCTATCTCGACCCCGCCGCGCTGCCCAACAGCCTGACCCTGCTGCCGCCCCCGCCCGCCCCCGGCACCGCCGCCAAGGCGGCCGACGAGGAAGCCTATCGCGCCGCGCTCGCCGCGCCGGCCGATCGCCAGGCGCTGGCCGCGTCGGATGCGGACCTGGGCTGGCCGCACATGGTCCAGTCGTTCGAGCCGATCGCCGGCCTGTCGCTGTCGGACGGCACCCACCCGCACCTCACCATGTTGCTGCGCCGCGCGGCTGCCGACGCCGCCTTCTCCACCTCGCGCGCCAAGGGCCATTATCAGCGGGTGCGCCCGTTCGTGGAGCATGACGGCAATACCTGCCGCCCGCAGGACGAGCCGATGCTGCGCAAGGACGGCTCCTATCCGTCGGGCCATACTGCGATCGGCTGGATGCTGGCGCTGGTCCTGACCGACGTCATGCCCGACAAGCAGGATGCGCTGCTCAAGCGCGGTTATGAATTTGGCGAGAGCCGGGTCATCTGCCGCGCCCATTGGCTGAGCGACACGCTGGCCGGGCGGGTCGTGGCATCGGCCACCTATGCGCGGTTGCAGTCCGATCCGGTGTTCCGTGCCCAGCGCGAACTGGCGCGGCAGGAATTGGCAGCGCCGCGCTGATCCAGCCGCTTTGCCTTTGGCGCGGAAGCCGCTAAAGCCGCGCTCCATGAGCGACGCTGCAGCAAAACCCGCCCCCAAGGACTGGATTCTCGGCATTCATGCCTATGTGCCGGGCAAGTCCGCCGCCGATGACGGCCGGCCGCTGATCAAGCTGTCCGCCAACGAGAACCCGCTCGGCACCGGTGCGGCCGCCCGCGCGGCACTGGTGGCGGCGACGGCGGACCTGGCCACCTATCCCGATCCGGGCGCGGCCAGGCTGCGCGAGGCGATCGGCGCGGTCCATGGCCTTGATCCGGCGCGCATCATCTATGGCACCGGGTCGGACGAACTGCTGCATATCGCCGCCAGCGCCTATGCCGGGCCGGGCGACGAAGTGCTGTATGTCCGCTACGGCTTCTCCGTCTATGACATCGCCGCCCGCCGCGTCGGCGCGACGCCGATCGAGGCGCCCGACGCCGATTATGCGACCGATGTCGACGCGCTGCTGGCGGCGGTGACGGAGAAGACCAAGGTCGTCTTCCTTGCCAATCCCAACAATCCCACCGGCACCATGACCAGCCGGGAGGAGATTGCGCGACTGCATGCCGGGCTGCGCCCCGACATCTTGTTCGTGCTGGACCAGGCCTATGCCGAATATCTGGACGCGGACGAGGATGATGCGGGGCTGGAACTGGCCAAGACCGCGTCCAACGTGTTCGTCACCCGCACCTTCTCGAAAATCTATGGCCTGGCGGCCGAGCGGATCGGCTGGGGCTATGCCAGTCAGGATGTGATCGACATCCTTCACCGCATCCGCGCGCCGTTCAACGTGACCACCGCCGGCCAGGCCGCTGCGGTCGCCGCGATCCACGACCATGAATGGGTCGAGGCGAGCCGCGCCCATAATGCGCAATGGCGCGAATGGCTGGCGGGCGAGATCGCATCCCTCTCCAACCACGGCCTGCGCGCGGTGCCCAGCCGCACCAATTTCCTGCTGATCCTGTTCGACGGCAAGCTGACCGCCGAGGCGGCGATGAAGGGGCTGTGGGACGAGGGCTATGCCACACGCTGGCTGCCCGGCCAGGGCCTGCCCAACGGGTTGCGCATCACCATCGGCACCGAGGAACAGACCCGCGCCGTCGCTGCCAAGCTGCGCGCCATGGCGGAGGCGGCCTGACGCGATGCTGCCCTTTTCCCGTGTCACCATCATCGGCCTTGGCCTGATCGGATCCTCGCTGGCGCGGGCGATCCGCGAATATATGCCGACCGTCCGCGTCACCGGCCATGATGCCGATCCGGACGTGCGCGAGACCGCGCGGCGCATCGACCTGTGCGACGACATCACCGATACGGCCGGCGCATCCGTCACCGACGCCGAACTGGTGATATTGTGCGTGCCGGTCCGCGCGATGGGCGCGGCGGCGGCGGAGATTGCCGACGAGTTGCCGGCCGACGCGATCATCAGCGACGTGGGTTCGTGCAAGGCGGACGTGCTGGCGCAGCTCAATACGGCCCTGCCCGGCCGCATCATCATTCCGGCGCATCCGGTGGCCGGCACCGAGAATAGCGGGCCGGAAGCGGGCTTTGCCACCCTGTTCAAGGGGCGCTGGTCGATCGTCACCCCGCCCGCCGATGCCGATCCCGCCGCCGTCGAGCGGGTGTCGGAACTGTGGCGCCGGGTCGGCGCCGATGTCGAGACGATGGACCCGGCGCATCATGATCTGGTGCTGGCGGTGACCAGCCATTTGCCGCACCTGATCGCCTATACGATCGTCGGCACCGCCAGCGACATGGAGAATGTCACCCAGAGCGAGGTGATCAAATATTCGGCCGGCGGCTTCCGCGACTTCACCCGCATCGCCGCGTCGGACCCGACCATGTGGCGTGACGTGTTCCTGGCGAACAAGGAAGCGGTGCTGGAAATGCTGCAGCGCTTCTCGGAGGATCTGTCGACGCTGCAGCGGGCGATCCGCTGGAATGACGGCGACACCCTGTTCAACCTGTTCACCCGCACCCGCGCGATCCGCCGGTCGATCATCGAACAGGGCCAGGACGACGCCAAGCCCGACTTCGGCCGGTCGCATTGATAGCAAGCTGCCATGATGCTTACGCATCAGCAGCTTGAAACGCTCAGGCGCCGCGCGGGCTTGGCAAAGCGCCAAGGGCGCTTTGCGAATCTGTTCAATTGAGCGCGTTGATCGCGGCGTGGACGCGGATCTCGGCCTCCTTGCGGTCGAGGCCGGTGGGGACGATTTCGCCAACCTTGTAGGTGATGGTGCCGGGGCGCTTCAGGAACTTGCCGCGCGGCGAGACGACGCCGCTGTCGATTGCGATCGGCACCACCGGCAGGCCGAGCAGGCTGTAGAGGCCGGCAAAGCCGGACTTGAGCGGCGGCGCTTCGCCATGGGGAACGCGCGTCCCTTCGGGGAACAGGCAGACTGCCCGCCCCTGCGCCACGGCGTCCTTGGCGGAGGCACGCAAGGTTCGCAGCGCACTGGCGCCAGCGGTCCGCTCGATCGGGATCAGGCCATAGCGCCGGGCGATGCCGCCCCAGAAGGGAATGTCGAGCAGTTCGCGCTTCGCGCCGATCACCGGCCGGTCGAACAGACAGAGCAGGTCGATCGTCTCGAACATCGATTCATGTTTGACGATATAGAGATAGGGACCGATCGGCAGGTCGCCATCGACCACGATCCGCTGTCCCAAAATCCAGCGCACGCAGAGGCGATGAAAGCGGCTCCAGCCGGTCGCCGCCGACTGGACATGCGCGGGCTTGAACATCCCGCCGATGACGGCCGCCAGCACGAAGAACGCGGTGCCGACATAGAAGGTCAGCATGAAGACGAGCGAGCGAAGGGCAGTGAACAGGGGCATGGATCAGATACCAAAGAGCGCGGCCACGCGGCGCGCGAGATATTTATTATATTCCCGCACCAATATGGTGAGGCTGGGACGGCTGGGCACCGCGTCATAGACAAGGTTGATGCGGCCCGGAAGCGCCTGACGCAGTTCGAGCGCGGAACGACGCATATGCCAGTCGGTGGTGATGAGGCGGACGCTCTTATAATCGCGCCGTTCCAGCCAGCGGGCCGTCTCGATCGCGTTGGAACGGGTGTCGATCGCCTCGCGTCCCAGGGTGATGCAGCAGGTGAAGAGCGACAGCCGGGTCTTATATTCAGCCGCCAGTTCGACCGGACGGACCGACCGGTCGACGCCCGAAATCAGCATGCGCTTGGCCGCGCCTTCCTCCAGCAGGGCCAGCCCGCGATCGATCCGGCCGGCGCCGCCGGTCAGCACGACGATCGCGTCGGTCTGTCGCCCGTCGAGCGGCTGGGGCAGGAACATCGCGAACCAGGCGAATCCCAGCATCCAGCCGAGCAGCGTAACGGCGATCAGGCGGACGATCATAACGAGCGCCCGAGTGCGCGCAGCACGGTCCAGCGGCCGGTGAGCGTCGACAGGAGAATGCCGGCAATCGGTAGTGCCGCGAGCAGCGCCCAGCTGGTCCAGGGCAGGGCGACGGCGCCCATCAGCTGCGATCCGGTGGCCGACAGGCGTGCGCCGATCAGCAGGATCACCAGCACGGCGAAGGAAAAGCCCAATGCGCCGCCCATGGTGGCGTCGAGCGCGATCCGACGCTGGAACAGGCGGGCGATCTGTACATCGGTCGCGCCCATCAGGTGCAGCACCTCGATCGTGGTGCGATGGCTGTCATGGGCGCCGCGCGCCGCCAGCACGACGACGGCGCCGGTGGCGAGCCCCATCAGCAGCACCAGCCCGCCCGACAGCCAGCCCAACGCGGTGAGCAGGCCGGCGAGCGGCGCAAGGAAGGCGGCATGGGGTTCGACCCGCAGGCTGGGCGACAGGGTGGCGAGCGACCGGCGCAACCGGTCGACCTTGGCCGCCGCATTGCCCGGCGTGAGGCTGACGTCGATCAGCGCCGGGATCGGCAGGTCGCCGCTGGTCACGTCTGCGCCGAGCCAGGGACGCAGTTGCTGCGCCAGCGTCGCGGCCGGGACCGGTGCGACCTGGCGCACATCGCGATTGCCGCGCAGCGCCTGTTGCACGCGGGCGGAGAGACGATCGCGCTGCTGCGCATCGGCCTCCACCACCTGAACCGTGGCGCGGCCGGCAAGATCGGCGCTCATCGCGCGGACGGCGGTGCCAAGGCCCAGGCCCGCCGCGGCGGCCAGCACGGTCAGGAACATCATGATCGCGATGATCCAGGGCATCGGCCCCGCCACCCGACCGGCGGGCAGCAGGCGATGGCGCGCGGCGGCGGCGCTGCGACGATTGCCCCCGGCCATCAGGCGCCGCCCTGCGGTCGGGGCGGATAGCGCAGCGCGCCGGTCGGATCGGCCAGCCGGCCCTTGTCCAGCCGCATCATCTGCGCGCTCGCCACCTGGGCCATCAGCGGCAGGTCATGGGTGGCGACGACGATGGTGGTGCCGAGGCGATTGAGCGCTTCGAACAGGGTCATCAGGCGGCGGGCCATGTCCGCATCGACGTTACCGGTCGGTTCGTCGGCGACCAGAATCTCCGGCCGGCCGATCACCGCGCGGGCGATGGCGACACGCTGCTGCTCCCCGCCCGACAGGGTCGCGGGCCGCGCCTGGCCGCGATCGCCCAGCCCCACCCAGTTCAGCATTTCGCTGACCGGTGCGTCGATCTCGCTTTCCTCCATGCCCGCGACCCGGAGCGGCAGGGCGATATTGTCATAGGCGGACAGATGCGGGACCAGCCGGAAATCCTGGAACACGACGCCGATGCGGCGGCGAAAGCCGGGCAGACGCTTGCGGGGGAGCGTCACCACATCCTCGCCGAACAGGCGGATCACGCCGCGACTGGGCCGCTGGGCGAGATAAAGGAGCTTCAGCAGGGATGTCTTGCCCGCGCCCGAGCTGCCGGTGAGGAAATAAAAATCGCCGCTGTTGAGCGAGAAGCTGACGTCGGACAGGGTCTCGCTGTCCAGACCATAGCGCAGGCCGACATTTTCGAACTGGACGATGGCCGACATAAGTGACGTGTGGCGCCGATGCGCTCCCTGCTTCCCCGAAGCCCTGCCATGGCACAGGCGGCGGGGACGCGTAAAGGGCAGGCCGACAAACTATCCCGCGCAATGCCGCGAGTCGCGCCCATGAGCGGGTCTGTGTTTCAGACTCTTGCCCTAGAGTCCCTGCCATGCCTATGAAGCAGAATGATCCTGGTGTGCCCCAATTGCGCGACGCGCTACATCGTGCCCGACACCGCCGTCGGCCCGGACGGACGCCAGGTGCGGTGCGCCGCCTGCAAGCATAGCTGGTTCCAGGAAGGCCCCGCCCCAGCGCCGCGCGAAGAGGCGCCCGAAACGGTCGCTCCCGCGCCGGTCGCGCCGCCGCCGCCCGCTCCTCCGCCACCGCCTCCCCCCGTGGAAGCGGCGCCCGCCGAAGCGCCGATGCGATTCACGCCGGCGCCCGAGCCGGAACCGGTCGCCCCCGTGCAGCCGGAGGCCGCTGCCCCGCCGCCGGTCGAACCCGCGGCCGAGCCGACGCCCGCGATCGCCCCCGATTACCGGTTCGACGACATTTATGCCGGCGTGTCGCAACCAGCCGAAGAGGTGCCACCGCCGCCGTCGCTGCCGGCCAAGCGTCGGCGCAATGGCGCCAAGCTGCTGACCTGGGCCGCCGTCCTCTTCTTCCTGCTGGTCGCGGCCGCCGGCGCTGCGCTCCATTATTTCGGGCCGCCGGCCTGGGCGGTGAATATGGGGCTGGTCGCTGAAGAGGGCGATCCGGACCTGCTCTTCTATCTCTCCAAGCCTGCCGAGCGACGCAAGCTGCCGACCGGCGAGGAATATTTCGCCTTTGGCGCGCGGATCGTGAACAGCGGCAAGCAGGCGCTGCCGGTGCCGCCGGTGCTGGTGCAGTTGCGCGACCGGCAGAACCGACTGGTGTTCAGCTGGACCACCAAGGCGGACAAGGCCCGGCTGAAGCCCGGCGAGGAAGCGTCGATCAACGAAAGCCGGATCGACATTCCGAAGAATGCCGAGAATCTGTCGCTGACCTTCGTCGAATAAGCCTGACCGTCAGGGGTAGCTGACGGTCTTGGGCCGGCCCTGCGGGATCGGGATAAATTCCTGATCGTCGCCCGGAATGAGCGGGAAGCGCATCGCTTCCCAATCCTCGCGCGCCTGCATCAGCCGGTCCTTGGTCGAGGACACGAAATTCCACCAGACATGGCGCGGGGTCGCGAATGCCTCGCCGCCGCACAGGACCAGATTGGCGCCCTGATCGCTGTGCAGCGTCGCCGGCACGCCGGGACGCAGCACATAGAGGGTCTGGGGCGCCAGTTCGACGCCATCGAGCGTCGCCGATCCCTGCCAGAGATAGAGCGCCCGCTCCTCGGCAATGGCATCGACCGGGATCGAGCCGCCGGGACGCAGCTGGATATCGGCGTAGATGGTGTCGGCATAGGTCGAGACCTGTGCCGTCTCGCCCCAGAGCGTGCCCATGATGACCCGCGCCCAGGAGGCATGATCCTCCAGCACCGGCAGGCCACCGCCCTCGACATGCTCGAAGGCGGGGTCGCATTCCTCGTCACGGTCCGGCAAGGCGAGCCAGGTCTGGATCGCCAGCAATTTCTTGTCATGGCCGCGATCGGCGGGCGGGGTGCGTTCCGAATGGACGATGCCCTTGCCCGCGGTCATCAGATTGACCGCGCCGGGGCCGATCAACTGCTGCGTGCCGAGCGAATCGCGGTGGAGGAACGTCCCTTCCAGCATGTAGGTGACGGTGGCGAGGTTGATGTGGGGATGGGGGCGGACGTCCACCCCCTGCCCCGTCGGCAACAGCGCCGGCCCCGCCTGGTCGAAGAAGATGAAGGGGCCGACCATGGTCTGCTCCTTCGCCGGGAGCGCGCGATGCACCTTGAAATCGCCCAGATCATGGGTCGTTGGCGTGATCGTCTGCAGCAGCACATTGTCGCTCGACATGGGACGGCTCCTGTCGTTGGGGTCAGGCTTCTCCGGGTGCGCGGGCCTTGATCGCGAGGGCATGGACCTTGTCGCGCAGCAGGTCGGCGAGGGCGGCATTGACCAGGCGCTGCCGGGCGACGCGGCTCTGGCCGACGAACCGTTCGGCGACGATCTCCACGGTGAAATGGCTTTCGCCCGAGCCGTCATGGCCGGCATGGCCGCGATGCTTTTCGCTGTCGTCGATGACGGCGAGATGGGCAGGAGTCAGGGCGGCGCGCAGCCGCGCCTCGATTTCGGTGGCGACAGGGCCTTTGAGGTCGGTGGTCATGCGCCCTATATAGGCTGCTTTGCCAGCCATTCCATCAGGACAATCTTGAGCAGCGATCCCTTCTCGACCCGTCGTTTCAACCGTTTTCACGGCCGCGTGGAAAGCGACCGCCCCTGCGCCGTGCCCGGTTGCCCGGAACCGGGCGAATTTCGCGCGCCATTGCAGGAAGGCCACCGGTCGCATCACGAGGGGCCGCAATGGCGCTGGCTGTGCCTGGACCATGTCCGCGCCTTCAACCAGGGCTATAATTTCTTCACCGGCATGAGCCCGGAGGAAATTGCCGCGGCCCAGCGCCCCTATGCCGGCTGGGAGCGGGAGACCCGCGCCTTTTCCAGCAATGCCGCCAGCCCGCCGCCCAAATGGTCGGACTTCCAGGATCCGCTCGACGCGATCGGCGCCAAGTTCAAGGAGCGGGTGGCCAAGGCACGGGCCGATGCGCAGGTGCGGCAGGACGGCCAGTTCCTGTCATCCGAGGATCGCAAGGCGCTGTCGGTGATGGGCCTGCCGATCGACGCCGACCGCAAAGCGCTGCGCACCCGCTATACCGAATTGCTGCGCCGCTATCATCCCGACCATAATGGCGGCGACCGCACCAAGGAGGGGCAGTTGCAGAATGTGATCGAGGCCTATGGCCATCTGCGCAAGGCGCCGGTGTTCGCCTGACTTCGCATATTTGCACACCATTCCGGTCTGGCATCCCGCCCAGATGTAGGACAGGATGGCCTTGCCGCGCCGGAATGACGCTGCCATAGCGCCCGGCCCTCGATTTTCCCGGAGAGACCCCATGCAGGATCAGCCCCGCGCGCTGGGCCTTGATTTCGGCACGACCAACAGCGTCGCCGCCATCGCCGATGCCGGCCAGTCGGAGCTGGTCGAATTTGCCGGCGCGCAGGCGACCGGCGCGGTGTTCCGGTCTGCCCTGTGCTTCTGGCATGACAGCCATGTGAAGGGCGGCATGGCGCATGAGGCCGGCCCGTGGGCGATCAGCGAATATCTGGAATTTCCCGAGGACAGCCGGTTCCTGCAATCCTTCAAGTCGGTGGCGGCCAGTCCGATCTTCGAGAGCGCCAGTATCTTCGAGAAACGCTATCGCTTCGAGGAACTGGGGCAGATGTTCCTGGGGAAGATGATCGGCCATGCTGGCGGCACGCTGGACAAGCGCCCCGAGCGGATCGTTGTCGGCCGGCCGGTCGAATATGCCGGCGCGCGGCCCGACGAGGCGCTGGCGCGGCAGCGTTATGACGCGATGTTCGCCGGCTTCGGCAGCGAGATCCATTATGTCTATGAGCCGCTGGGCGCGGCGTTCAGCTATGCCAGCCGGCTCGATAGCGCGGCGACCATCCTGGTCGCGGATTTCGGCGGCGGCACCAGTGACTTTTCGCTGGTACGGGTCGAGGCGCCGGGCGCGGCGCGCCGCTGCGTGCCGCTGGGATCGGCGGGCATTGGCCTGGCCGGCGACCGGTTCGATTATCGCATCATGGACCAGTTGGTGCTGCCGATGCTGGGCAAGGGCGGCGCCTATACCTCCTTCGGCAAGGAGCTGGAGATACCGCGCAGCTATTTCGCCGATTTCGCCGACTGGTCGCGACTGGCGCTGATGCGCAACCGGCGGACGATGGACGAACTGGCCAAGTTGCAGAAGGCGGCGCGCGATCCCGCCGCGATCGGCCGGATGATCACGGTGATCGAGAAGGAACTGGGCTATCCGCTCTATGATGCGGTCGGCGCGCTGAAGCGGGCCCTGTCGGACGCCGACAATGCCACCTTCCGCTTCGAAGGGGGCGGCATCAGAATCGAGACCGAGGTTGCACGCGCCGATTTCGAGCGCTGGATCGCGACCGACATCGCCGCGATCGAGGCGACCGTCGACAAGGCGCTGGCCAAGGCCAATGTCGCCCCGGAAAGCATCGACCGGGTGTTCCTGACCGGCGGATCGTCGCTGATCCCCGCGATCCGCGACATCTTCTTCCGCCGCTTCGGCCATGACCGGATCGCCACCGGCGGCGAGCTGACATCGATCGCCCATGGGCTGGCATTGGTCGGACAGGAGGCCAATCTGACCGAATGGGCCGCTTGATCCCCGAATGATGAGCCCCCACTGTCTCGACACACCCTTGCCCGATCGTTTAGGGCGAGAGTGACTCGCAGGAAGATGATGACGACATGACCGACATTTCCAACATCCAGCCCGATGCCCGTTCCGAGACGCTGATGGAGGCGCCCGACCGGGAGGTCGATGTGCGCGAGATGTTCGGCATCGACATCGACATGAAGGTTCCGGCCTTTTCCCAGGCCGATGAGCGCGTGCCCGATCTCGACCCCGCCTATGTGTTCGACCCGGACACCACGCTGGCGATCCTGGCCGGTTTCGCCTTCAACCGCCGCGTCATGGTGCAGGGCTATCATGGCACCGGCAAGTCGAGCCATATCGAGCAGATCGCCGCGCGCCTGAAATGGCCGTGCATCCGCATCAACCTGGACGCGCATATCAGCCGTATCGACCTGGTCGGGCGCGACGCGATCGTGCTGAAGGACGGCCAGCAGGTCACCGAATTCAAGGAAGGCCTGCTGCCCTGGTCGCTGCAGCGCCCGGTCGCCCTGGTGTTCGACGAATATGATGCCGGCCGCCCGGACGTGATGTTCGTGATCCAGCGCGTGCTGGAAACCGACGGCAAGATGACCTTGCTCGACCAGAATCGCGTTATCCGGCCGAACCCGCATTTCCGCCTGTTCGCAACCGCCAACACGGTGGGCCTGGGCGACACGACCGGCCTCTATCATGGCACGCAGCAGATCAACCAGGGCCAGATGGACCGCTGGAACCTGGTGGTGGCATTGAATTACCTGCCCGCCGCGACCGAGGCGCAGGTGGTGCTGGCGAAGTCGGGCGAATATGATCATGAGGGCGGCCGCAAGGAGGTCGAGAGCATGATCAAGGTGGCGGAACTGACCCGCCAGGGCTTCATCAACGGCGATATCTCGACCGTGATGTCGCCCCGCACCGTGATCAGCTGGGCGCAGAATGCGCTGATCTTCAAGGATGTCGGCTTCTCTTTCCGCCTGTCCTTCCTCAACAAGTGCGATGAGGCGGAACGGCCGCTGGTGGCGGAATATTATCAGCGCGTCTTTGGCAAGGATCTGCCCGAGAGCGTGGCGAGCCGGGCGAACTGAACCTTCGCACGGCCCCTTGAACGAAAGGGCAGACCCATGATCGTCGTCGAACGGATCGACCCCAATGGCGGCAGTGCGCACCGGATCAGCATCCGGGGCCATGAGATCGTCGCCGACATGTCGGCGCCGGACGGCCATGACGCGGGACCGGACCCGCATGATCTGTATGATTCGGCGCTGGGCGCCTGCAAGGCGATGACCATGCTCTGGTATGCGCAGCGCAACGGCATTCCGGTCGAGAATATCCATGTCGGCGTGGTGCGCGATGCGAGCCAGCAGCGGGCCGGGGTCTACAAGCTGACCACCCGCATCGCCGTGACCGGCCCGATGAGCGACGAGCAGCATGAAAAGCTGATCGCGGTCGCGGCCAAATGCCCGGTCCACAAGCTGATGAGCGAGGTCGAGACGCAGATCGAGACCGTCGCCGTGCCGCGCGTGAACGATCCGGAGGGCCGGTGAACGCTGGCCCGCGCCCGCGCTTGGCATTATGATGGATATATGGACAGGAACACCGCCATCGATCGCCTGAAAGCCCATGAAGCCCAGTTGCGGGCCATGGGTGTGGTGAGCCTGTCCTTGTTCGGATCGACCGCGCGGGGCGAACAGCGGCCGGATTCCGATGTCGATGTCGCGGCCAAGCTGGTCGATGATGGCCGGATCGGCCTGTTCGAGGTGGCCGCGATCGGCGAAGCGGTGCGCGAGGCGCTGGGCGTCGCCGTCGACATGGTCACCGAACCGGCCCGCAAGGCACGACTGCAACACGAGATCGATCGGGATCGCGTCTGTGTCTTCTAGCCGCGAAGCCCAGAGGTTGCAGGATATTGTCGAGAATATCGACGCGGCCCGTTCCTATGTCGGCGACATGGCGATCGAGGCCTTCATCGCCGATCGCAAGACGGTGGATGCCTGCGAACGCTGCCTGCAACGGATAACCGAAGCGGTGATCAAGATCGGCGAGGACCGGATGGAGGAGATTGCGCCTGCAATCCCCGCCAGGGCCATTCGCGGCCTGGGCAATGTCCTGCGGCATGAATATGACTCGATCGACCTCCGTTACATTCTCATCACGATCCAGCGTGACCTGCCGCCGCTGCGTGCGGCCTGCATCGCCGCGCTGAAGGACTTGCCATGACCGAACGTTCCCCCCTCGACGCCTTCAAGGATGTGCTGGCCGGTACTGCGCGGGCGATGACGCGCGACATGGAGGTGGAGGTGAGCTTCACCGCCGACACGCCGCACATGGTGGGCAAGGCGATCAAGGTGCCGACGCCCAGCCGCGCTTTGCCCGCCGATCAGGTGGCACTGGCGCGCGGCTTTGCCGACGCCAATGCGCTGAAGCTGCGCCACCATAATGCCAAGCTGCACAATGCGATGGCGCCGGGCGAAGCGGTGGCGCGCGCGGTGTTCGACGCGGTCGAGCAGGCTCGGGTCGAGGCGATCGGATCGCGGGCGCTGGACGGCGTGCGCGCGAACCTGAACGAGGCGCTGGCGATGCGCCTGAAGTCCGATCCGATCCGCCGGGCGCGGGCGGCGGACGAGGTGCCGCTGTCGACCGCATTGGCGCTCAAGGTGCGCGAGCGGCTGACCGGCCAGGCGGTGCCCGAGGAATTGCAGCCGGCGATGAAGCTGGTCGACCAGTGGATCGAGGACAAGGCCGGCAGCGATCTCGACGCGCTGGGCCTGGCGATCGACGACCAGCGCGCTTTCCAGAAGCTGACCCAGGCGATGCTGGAGCATCTGCAACTGGTCGATGCCGACGTGCCGCCGGAAACCGACGATCCCGAGCCCGAGGATGAGGGCGAGGACAAGGAGGAAGAGCAGGAAGAAGGCGATTCCGGCCAGGAGGAATCGGGCGACAGCGACATGAACGCCGAAGCCCGCTCCGAGGATCAGGGCGGCGAGACCGAAGAGGGCGACACCGACTATAGCGAGGAGTTCGACGCCGACGCGGAAGACGGCGCCGACGATATGGGCGAGGAAGGCATGATGCCGGTGCGGCCCAATCGCCCGACATCCGACCTGCCCCCCGGTTTCGACTATAAATCCTATACCCAAAAGCATGACGAGGTCGTCACCGCCGACGACCTGTGTGACGAGGATGAGCTCAATCGCCTGCGCGGCTTCCTGGACCAGCAGCTTGTGTCGTTGCAGGGGGCCGTCACCAAGCTTGCCAACCGGTTGCAACGCCGGTTGATGGCGCAGCAGCTTCGCTCGTGGGATTTCGACCAGGAGGAGGGGATTCTGGACGCGGCGCGGCTGGCGCGGATCGTGATCGATCCGACCCGGTCGCTGACCTACAAGATCGAGCGCGATACCGAGTTTCGCGACACTGTCGTCACCCTGTTGATCGACAATAGTGGCTCGATGCGCGGCCGGCCGATCAGCATCGCCGCGATCAGCGCCGACATCATGGCCCGCACCCTGGAACGCTGCGGCGTGAAGACCGAAATCCTTGGCTTCACCACGCGCGCCTGGAAGGGCGGGCAGAGCCGCGAGGACTGGCTGGCGGCGGGGCGTCCGCCGATGCCGGGGCGGCTCAACGACCTGCGCCACATCATCTACAAGAAGGCCGACGAACCCTGGCGCCGGGCACGCAGGAATCTGGGCCTGATGATGCGCGAAGGGCTGCTGAAGGAAAATATCGACGGCGAGGCGCTGCTATGGGCGCATGCGCGGTTGATCGCGCGGCCCGAGGAGCGGCGCATATTGATGGTGATTTCCGACGGTGCGCCGGTCGACGACAGCACCCTGTCGGTCAATAGCGGCACCTATCTGGAACGGCATCTGCGCCAGGTGATCGACTGGATCGAGAACAGGTCGCCGGTGCAGCTGGTGGCGATCGGCATCGGCCATGACGTCACCCGTTACTATCGCCGCGCCGTGACCATCATGGACGCCGAACAATTGGGCGGCACGATGGTTGAACAGCTTGCGGGCCTGTTCGACGAGGATTGACCGGCCACCTCGGCCCATCGTCCCGCATTACTGAAATTCTGGAGGGGCAAGATGAGTGTCGCCTTTCGTCGCGAGAGCGACGATGAGCATATGGAACCCAAGTTCGAGCTGCCGATCCCGCCCGGCCCCAATTGGGTCACGGCGCGCGGATTGCGGCTGACGCAGGAACAGGTTGCAGCGCTCGAAGCGATCGACACCGCGGCGATGGACGAGGAAGCCGCCAAGAAGCACAAGCGGGTGCTGCGCTACTGGCGCACGCGGCTGGCGACGGCGGAACTGCGCCCGGCGGCCGATGGCGAAGCGGTCGCGTTCGGGACGCGGGTGACCTATCGGCTGAACCGCCAGGAAAAGATCGTGGCGATCGTCGGCGATGACGAGGCCGATCCGCATGAGGGGCGGATCAGCTTTTCCGCGCCGCTGGCCCGCGCGATGATGGACGCAGAGATGGGCGAGGCGGTCGATTTTGCCGGCAAGGACGGCGCGATCGAGATCGTGGCGATCGGGGTGGTGGACGAGGCGTAGCGCTTTACGCTTCTCGACAGGCTCGAAGCGAACGGACCTTGGATCGAAAATGGCCTCCCGGTGACTTGCCGGGAGGCCATTTTCAGATTCAGGCGCCGCGGGCGGCTTCGAACAGGAACCAGGCGCGCTGTTCGGCCTGGTCGGTCCAGTCGTCGACAATGCCTTCGGTCGCATTGTCGCCTGCTTCGGTGGCGGCGGCCTTCACCGCGCGGAAGGTTTCGACCAGCGCCAGATTGTCGTCGCGCAGTTCCTTGAGCATGTCGGCCGGATTGACGAAATCGGCGTCATTGTCCTTGACGGTCTGATGACGGGCGACGTCGCCGATCGAGCGCAGCGTGGTGTTGCCGGTCTTGCGGACGCGCTCGGCGATCAGGTCGGTCACGCCCAGAATCTCGGTCGCCTGCTCGTCGAACATCAGATGATAGTCGCGGAAATGCGGGCCGGAGACGTGCCAGTGGAAATTCTTGGTCTTGAGATAGAGGGCAAAGCTGTCGGCCAGGGCACCGTTCAGGGCCTCTGCGACCGACTTGGTGGCGTTGCTCTTGAGGTCGGTGGGCGTCTTGAGATCGGGGGCGGTCATGCACTGTCCTCCTGTTGGGGCGGAATTGATTTCGGACATATAATGATTGTCCGTCAATAAGGTGCCCCCGCAAGTCGGAAATCTTTGGGCAATTTATCGGTCAGGCTGATGAAGGGAATCGATCAGAGCCGGCCGATCGCGCTCATCGCCATGCCTGCGCCCGCCAATATGGCGATGCCGCCGCCGACCAGGCGAATCGCGCGCACCGGCAGCACGGAGAGGAACCGGTCGCGCATCAGTATCACCGGCACGCTGGCGGCGATCACGCCGATCGCGCCGCCGATCGCGGCCAGCGCCGGGTCGGCCGTGCGGGTGGCGATGCCCAGGATCAGGAATTGCGGGCCGTCGCCAAAGCCCAGGATGAAAACGCCGAGCGCCGTGGTGAGGAACGGCCCGATGCGCCAGTCGTCGAGCGTGTCGGGCATCTTCACCGGCCAGAACAGGCCGACGCCCAGGAACAGCAGCGACAGCGCCATGAACAGCAGCCGTGCGTCATGGCCGAGCATCGGCCCGATCCAGGCGCCCGCTGCCGCGGAAAGCGCGGCATTGGCGATGGCGGCAACGGCGACGCCGGCAATGATCGCCCCGTCGCGCTGGTAACGATGGGCGAGCGCGAGCACAAGCAACTGCCCCTTGTCGCCAATTTCCCCGAACAGGCAGCCCAGCAGGGCGATCAACAAGGCGTCCATTCCAAATCCCGTCAGGCGTGCAGGCGATGCACCGTAGCGGGCGCAGCGGCCGGCGGCAAAATATTGTCGAGCGGCGGCAGTTCGTCGGCCATCGCGTCCCGCATCCGGTCGAGATAGGAGAGGACGACCGAATCGAGCCCGTCGAGCGAGAGGACCGACTTGAGCTTGGCGGCCAGGTCGCCGACGCTGTCGACGCGGAAGGCGCGTGCGATATGGCGGATCTGGTCGACCTCGTCATGCAGGCGCGGCACCGACACATGGCCGCGCTGGGCGGCGAGTCCGTCGACCCGCCGCAGCAGGTCCGCCAGAATCGCCAGTTTCGGATCATGTCGCATGGAGCCATCTCCCTTCATCCGTGCCCCGCCTGGCAGCATGCGCGCATAGGGTTAAAGGGCCGTAAAGCCTGTTGCGCAGCCTCCATTGGCCGCGCGAGCCTTGACATCGGGGCGAATCTGCCCCAAGGGGCACCGCTGAAACGGGGCGGTCCGACAGGGCCGCTTTTCTTTTTACGCTATTTCAAGACCAGGGACCAAGCCATGGCCAAGCCGGCAACTGTCAAGATCCGCCTCGTCAGCACGGCTGACACTGGCTTCTTCTACGTCACCAAGAAGAACCCGCGCACCACGACCGAAAAGCTGAGCTTCAGCAAGTATGACCCGGTCGTGCGCAAGCATGTCGAGTTCAAGGAAGCCAAGATCAAGTAAGCCGCCGCGGGCTTCGCGCCCGCGCGCCTGATCTTTCGGCACCGAAAAAGGCCCGTCCCTGTTGGGAGCGGGCCTTTTCCTGTTGGCATTCGAGCCGGCTAGGCCCCCGATCCGAAGATCGGGAGCCCGATGTCGTCAGTTGCCGACCGGCTGGCCGTCGGTACGACGCACCACGATGGTCGAGGAGCGCGGCTGCTGCCCCGCCACCGGCCAGTTGCCGGTCGGATGCTGGATGTTGATGAAGAAGTTCTTGAGGTCCGGCGTATAGGCAATGCCGGTGATCTCGCAGCCCGCAGGGCCGACCAGGAAGCGCTTCGACTGCTTGCTGGTCTGGTCGATATAATACATCGAATTATTGCCGAAGGCGCCGGTCATGTTGGTGGCAGCGCCGTTCAGCGTGCCGGCATTGCCGGTCAGATTATGGTCGGTCTGGACCCACAGGCGGCCCTGGGGATCGATGCGGATGCCATCGGGGCTGGAGAAATAGTCGCCGCTGATATTGCCCTTGAGATTATCCTCCGCAAGCGAGGGATTGCCCGCCAGCAGGAAGATTTCCCAGGTGAAGGCGGTCGCCAGCGGCGAGTCGCCATTTTCGCGGAACTTGAGGATATGGCCATGCAGGTTGGTCACGCGCGGATCGGCAGCGTCGGTGACGCGGCGGCCACTATTGTTGGTCAGCGTGACGAAGATCGCCTGCTTGTTGGGCGCAACCGTGATCCATTCCGGACGGTCCATGATGGTGCCGCCAGCGACGCGGGCGGCCGACTGGGTGTTGACCAGCACATCGGCCTGGTTGGTGAAATTGACCGTCGTCGGGGTCGGCGGCGTGGTCGACTGGCTGACATTGCCCGGATCCTGGGCACCCGCGACCAGACCATTCTGGCCCTGGACCAGCGGACGCCATTCGCCCGTGCCGTCGGCATTGAAGCGCGCGACATAGAGGGTGCCATAATCGAGCAGGTCGGTGTTGGCGGCGCGGTTGCTGCTGCTGAAGGCTCGGTCCGGCACGAACTTGTAGACGCAGCCCGGCGTCGAATCGTCCCCCATATAGAAGGCGACGCGGTTGTTGGCGTCGGTCATGTGGGCGACATTTTCATGGCTGAAACGGCCGAGCGCGGTGCGCTTGGTCGCGGGCGCCAGTTCCTGGAACGGATCAATCTCGACCACCCAGCCATAGCTGGTGTTGGGCTGGGTCGGGTCGAGATAGTTGTTCGTCGTTTCCTCGCAGGTGAGGTAGGTGCCCCAGGGGGTGCGACCCGACGAGCAGTTGTTGAGCATGCCGCGGATCGTGCCGGGCAGGACGCCCGCAGCAGGGCCGCCGACGCGATAGTCGGTGTTGCCGCTGTAGCGCTTGTTATATTTCGAGCCGGCCTTGACCGCGAACTTGCCGTCCGTGCCCTTGGTCACTTCGACCACGGCGATGCCGACGGCCGAGAGTGCGATCGCCTTCTGATCGGCGGTGGCGGTCGACGCGTTGTAGCTGCCGCTGGAGAAGAGGATATTATAGTCGGGCAGTTCGAAGTTGATCGCAAGCAGGCCGCCGCTGTTGGCGTCGGTGCCGGTCAGTTCGAAATATTCCATGCCGTCATGATTGCCGCCGGCCCAGGCCGCGGTCTGGCTGACGCTGGTCGGGAAGGTGCCGTTGGCAAAGGCGGTGCCGGCTTCGACCAGATCGCCGGCCTTCAGCAGCACATCGACGGTATAGCCCGACGGCACGGTCACGGTGTCGTTGGTGTTGATCGCGACCGAGGTGAAGTTGATGCCATAGCTGGGCGTGGGAGTCGGCGTGGGGGTGGGGGTCGGCGTCGGCGTGGGTGCCGGCGTGCTGTCGTCGTCATCATCGTCGCAGGCGGCGAGCGCGCCCAGCATCGGCAGCACGGACAGGCCCAGCAGGCCGTTCTTCAGGACGGAGCGGCGGCCAGGATTGGCCGCGACGATGGCTTCCAGGCTATCTTCGCCCGAAACAATCTTGGGCTGCGCATCGCGGAAGGCCGCGCGCGCCTCGTCGGTCAGATGAGACATGATAAAATACCCCTGTGCATCCGAGCGTCGGCATGACCGCCGCGCCCTTGGCGCGCATGACGTGACAGAGGAGGATGACGCGCAAACTGCGCTATGATGTCAGAGCAGCGACCGAATGATGACGCATAAGTGACGCTGTTGCCGACCGGTTACAGCAGTGCGTTCACCTGCTCGACGAATCGCAGCACCGAGATCGGCTTGGACACATAGGCGTCGGCCCCAGCCGCGCGGATACGATCCTCATCGCCCTTCCCGGCATAGGCGGTGACCGCCATGATCGGCACCGCCGACAGGCTGTCATCGCCCTTGAGCGACACGATCAGGTCATAGCCGCTGACATGGGGCAGATGGATGTCGGTGATCACCAGGTCCGGCGCGAATTCGCGCGCCTGCGCCAGCACGTCGCGGCCATCGCGCAGCGGCAGCACGTCATGCCCGTGCGCGCGCAGCAGGTCGCAAAAAAGTTTCAGATTGAGTTCGTTGTCCTCGACAACGAGCACGCGCTTTGCCACGAGTCACCCGCGTTCCAGAGAAGCCCCTTGGTGCGCGCCTATAGCCGCCCATTCCGCGAGAGCCAATCATGCGACCCGAGACCCAGAATGGCAAGCCGGATAGCGCCGCCGATGCCGAAATTTTGGCATTGATGGCAATGGGATGGACGCTGAGCGATGGTCGCCGGGCCGATCGACTGCTGGCGCTGACCGGTCTGGATGCCGATGCGCTGCGCGCAGGCGTCGGCAATCGTGCGATCCTGGGCGCCGTGCTGGCCTTCCTGGCCGACCATGAACCCGATCTGGTTGCCTGTGCCGAGGCGATCGACAGCAGCCCGGCGGCCCTGATCGCCGCGAAGGAGAATCTGAGCCGATGAGCCGCCCGCTGATCATCACCGACTGCGACGAGGTATTGCTGCACATGGTCGTGCCGTTCCGCCACTGGCTGGACGAGACGCATGATGTGCATTTCGACATGCGCGAACAGGGGTTTGCCGAGGCACTGCGCCACAAGGACAGTGGCGTCCCGCTGGAACGCGAACTGGTGTGGGAGTTGCTGATCGCCTTTTTCGATACCGAAATGGCGCGCCAGACCCCGATCAGCGGCGCGGTCGAGGCGCTGCATCGGCTGGCACAGATCGCCGACATCGAAGTGCTGACCAATATCGGCGAGCGCCACCACCAGCTGCGCATCGAGCAACTAGCGAGCCATGGCCTGCACCTGCCGGTCCACTGGAACCATGGCGGCAAGGGGCGCAAGCTGGCCAATATCCTGGCCGAACGCCAGCCAAGCTGCGCCCTGTTCATCGACGATCTGGGCGAGCATCATGCGTCGGTCGCGCGTCATGCGCCCGGCGTATGGCGGCTGCACATGGTCGGCGAGCCCGAGATCGCCGGCGACATCCCGGTCGCGGACAAGGCCCATGCCCGGATCGACGATTGGGCCAACGCCGAAAAATGGATCATCGCCCGCCTGGCCGAAGGGCCGGCACCCGCACTTTCAACGCCCCTGAATGGAGCCATTGCATGAGCATCGACGCCCGCCTTGCCGAACTCGGCATCACCCTGCCCGCCGCCGCCGCGCCGGTCGCCGCCTATGTGCCGGCGGTCGAGGTCAATGGCCTGCTGCATATTTCCGGCCAGATCGCACTGAAGGACGGACAGCTGATGACCGGCCGCCTGGGCGAGGACCGCGACCTCGATTATGGCGTCGAGGCGGCGCGTGCCTGTGGCCTGAACCTCATCGCCCAGATGAAGGCGGCGCTGGGCGGCGATCTCGACCGGGTCGAGCGGATCGTCAAGCTGGGCGCCTTCATCGCCAGCGCGCCCGGCTTCACCGACCAGCCCAAGGTCGCCAATGGCGCGTCGGAACTGATGGTCGCGGTGTTCGGCGAAGCCGGCAAGCATGCCCGCAGCGCCGTCGGCGTGCCGGTGCTGCCGCTGGGCGCGGCCGTCGAGATCGACGCGATCGTGCAGGTTCGCCCCGCTGCATAAGCGCCCCGACTGGCTGACCGCCCGCCCCTTCGCCCATCGCGGGCTGCATCGGGCGGGCATCAGCGAAAATGGCATGGCGGCGTTCGATGCCGCCATTGCCAAGGGGCTGGGCATCGAATGTGATGTCCGGCTGAGCCGCGACGGCCTGCCCTTCGTCTTTCATGACGCCAGCCTGATGCGGATGACCGGGCAGCCAGGTGCCGTGGCGGATCGCGATGCGACAGAACTGGACGCGCTGCGCCTGCCCGATGGCGGCGCGATCCCGCGCCTCGCCGTACTGCTGGATGCCTGTATCGCGACGCCGCTGCTGATCGAGATAAAGGTCGAGGGACGCGATGTCGCACCGACCTGCGCCGCGGTGGCAAGGGCGCTCGACGGCCGCGACCAGCCGGTGGCGGTGATGTCGTTCAACCCGCTGGCGATGCGCTGGTTTGCGCGGCACCGGCCGGACATTATTCGCGGACTGGTGAGCAGCAGCCAGAACAAGGGGCGGCTGCGCGCGCTTTTCGACCGCACCCTTGCACTTTGGCTGGCCAATCCCGATTTTCTGGCCTGTGATATCCGTGACTTGCCCTTCCGCTTCGCCGATGCCGCCCGTCGCCGGGGGCTGCCGGTGTTGAGCTGGACGGTACGCGGCGCGGCGCAGCGGGCGATCGCCGCTGCCCATGTCGACCAGATCATCTTCGAGGAGATGGCATGAGCGAATTTGTCGCGCGCATCGCCGGTGGCGTCGCCGACCTGCCCAGGGCGCAGTGGGATGCCTGTGCCGGCAGCGCCAATCCGTTCGTCAGCTGGGATTTCCTGACCGCGCTGGAGCGGTCCGAAAGCGTCGGGCCGGGCACCGGCTGGCAGCCCTTGCCGATCGTCATCGATGGACCGGACGGGACGATTGCGGCCGCTGCGCCGCTCTATGCCAAGACCCACAGCCAGGGCGAATATGTGTTCGACCATGGCTGGGCCGATGCCTGGGAACGGGCGGGCGGCCAATATTATCCGAAAATACAGATCGCCGCGCCCTTCTCGCCCGTGCCCGGCCCCCGATTGCTACTGCGCGATTCGACGCTGGGGCCGGCGCTGATCGCGGGAATCGAGACTTTGGTCGAGCGCAACGACCTGTCATCGGCGCATGCGACCTTCGTCGATCCCGACCAGATCGCCCTGTTCGAGGCGGCAGGCTGGCTGATTCGCGAGGACAGCCAGTTTCACTGGCATAACAAGGGCTATGCCGGGTTCGAGGATTTCCTGGCCGAGCTGTCGAGCGAGAAGCGCAAGAATATCCGCAAGGAAAGGCGGCGTGCGGTCGAGGGGTTGGAGATCGTCCACCTTTCCGGACGCGACCTGACCGAGGCGCATTGGGACATATTCTGGGATTTCTATCAGGATACCGGCGCGCGCAAATGGGGCAGGCCCTATCTGACCCGGTCCTTCTTCTCGATCCTGGGCGAGACGATGGCGGACAAGATATTGTTGATGCTGGCTCTGCGCGAGGGCCAGGCGATTGCCGGGGCGCTGAACCTGATCGGCGAAGACACGCTCTATGGCCGCTATTGGGGATGCCGCGAGGACGTGCCCAACCTGCATTTCGAGCTATGCTATTATCAGGCGATCGATGCGGCGATCGCGCGCGGGCTCGACCGGGTCGAGGCGGGCGCGCAGGGCGGCCACAAGCTGGCGCGCGGCTATGCGCCGCAGCCCACCTATTCGGCGCATCATATTCCCAATGCGAGCTTTCGCCGGGCGGTGGCGGGCTTCCTCGACGCCGAACGGGAGGAAGTGCAGCGCGACCGTGTCTGGCTCAATGAAAGAACGCCCTTCCGCAAGGAAGGCTGATCAGGCGGCGCGAACTTCGGTCGCGACGATCCAGGCGCGGGCCTGGCGCTGAGCCTCGGCAATCTCGCGCGCAGTCATTTCCTCGGCGATCTCGGCGCGCATGCTCTGGCCGGCTTCGCTGCCGCCACGGGCCGCAAGGTTGAACCATTTATGCGCCTCGACCAGGTCGATCGGCATGCCCCCGGTGCCGCAGCTATAGGCGACGCCCAGTTCGAAACAGGCCTCTGCCGAGCCGTGGGCCGCACCGGCCATACGACTATCCATCAAGAACTGCGCACTTTTGAGACTATTTGCCATGATCTTCCCCTGTATCCCTAACCCAATGTTCCAACCTTTGGTTTGCGATTGGGGGCAGAATGCCCGGCAGGCCGTAAAAAATGGTTAACGGCAAAATCGGCATATTTGCGCAGTTTGCCCGAAGCTGCTGGATACGGCAGGGTTAATGCCCGGCGGGCGATGACAGGTGGGCGATGAGGGGCGGAAATAAGCGCGTTGGGGCTGGCGCCGCCGGGCGATTGTCCGCATAGGCCAGTGATGGCCGAAAATTCCCCCATGGGCGCGCAGCCTGCCGCAAAGGATATTCATTTCCGCGAGTTCGTGCTGCTGTGTGCGTGCCTGATGGCGATGAATGCGCTGTCGATCGACCCGATGCTGCCGGCCCTGCCCGATATCGGCCGCGACCTGCATATCGCCAACCCCAATGACCGGCAGTTGATCATCAGCTTCTATTTCATGGGGCTGGGCGTGGGTTCCTTGCTGTTCGGCGTGCTGTCCGACCAGTTCGGGCGCAAGAAGGTGCTGGGTGGGGCGATGATATTGTTCATCCTGTCCTCGATCGCCTGTGCCGGGGCGCACAGCTTCACCATGTTGCTGATCGCGCGCACCAGCGCCGGCTTCTTTGCCGGGGCGAGCCGCGTCATCACCGTCGGCATCATCCGCGACCGGTTCAAGGGCGACGCGATGGCACGGGTCATGTCGCTGATCTTCGCGGTGTTCATGCTGATCCCGGTGATGGCGCCCAGTTTCGGCCAGGCGATATTGTGGATCGCGCCGTGGCGCTGGATCTTCTGGGTGCTGGCGATCCTGGCGACCGGAATCCTGGGCTGGATGGCGATCCGCCTGCCCGAGACGCTGCATCCCGACAATCGCATTCGCATCAACCCGCGCACTATCCTCCAGACGGTCGGCACGATCTTTCGCACGCGCAGCTCGATCGGTTACATGCTGGCGAGCGGCGTGGTGATGAGCGGCCTGATCGGCTTCATCCTGTCGGTGCAGCAGATCTTCTTCGATGTGTTCCATGCGCAGAAGATCTTCCCGCTCGCCTTTGCGACGATCGCCGGCAGCATGGGGATCGGCAGCCTGGTCAACAGCCGGCTGGTCTCGCGCTTCGGCGCGCGGCGGCTGAGCCAGAGCGCGCTGATCGCCTTCATCCTGATCGCGGCGGTGCATCTGGCGGTGATCCTGGCCGGGCAGGAAACGATCGTCACCTTCATGGTCCTGCAGGCGATGACGATGATGACGGTGGCGTTCACCGCGTCCAATTTCAGCGCGATCTCGATGGAGCCCTTCTCCAAGGGAGCGGGCGTCGCCTCCTCCTTCCAGGCGTTCCTGACGACCGCGGTGTCGAGCGCGCTGGGCAGCCTGGTCGGCCGCGCCTTCGACGGGACCACCCTGCCCTTCACACTGGGGCTGCTGGTGTTCGGATCGGGATCGCTGCTGATCGTCTTCTGGGCGGAGCGCGGCAAGCTGTTCACCCGGCCGCACCTCAACGCGCTGCGCGAGGAATATGAGGCGATGCACTGATTTTCTGGTTGGAAAGTCCGCACCAGCCCACGCCCCCACCCGACCGCCCACAAAGTGTATCCTGATTGGGAGGTCGGGTGGGGGTGTGGGCCGGTTCGTCAGAAGCGCGTGCTGAGGCCCAGATTGATCGAGCGGCCCATGCCCGGCACCGGACGCAGCACGCCGGTCGCGCCATAATCGCCCAGCGACATGCCGCCGAGCGGCAGGTCATAGCCGGCGTCGAAAAGATTCTTCGCCTCGACCGTCAGCTTCACTCCCTTGGCCCAGAGCGGCAGCGTATAGCCGGCGCGCAAGTCGACCAGCGCATAGCCGCGCGTGCGCGGTTCGTTGCGGGTGGCGTCGACGCGGTTCTTGTCGGCGACAAATTCGACATCGGCGCCCAGTTCGAGCGCGTCGATGCGATGGGCGAGGCCCATCTTCAGGTCCAGCGGCATCTGGCGATAGAGCGGGCCGCCATCCGACAGATTGCGGCCATGGACGTAAGCAGCGCTGGCGGTGAAGCTGGTTTCGACATGGGCGCTGCGCTGGAGCGGCACGCTGGCGCTGACATCGACGCCGTAAAATTCGGCATCCTGATTGGCGAATTGCAGCTGCGCGAAGCCGCTGGGCATGCCCATCATGTCGGTCAGATCCTGGAGATGGACCGCGTCGATATATTCGTTCACGCGGGTATAATAGGGCGAGATCTTCAGCGTCGCCCCGCCCTTCGCGGTCAGGCGCAGCGCCGCGCTGACGGTGTCGGCCTGTTCCGACTTGAGGTCGAGATTGCCGACATAGCCATTGCCGTCGCCATACCAGCCGATCATCTGGCTGGCCATCGCACCCCGGCCCCAGGCATAGCGTTCGTAGAGATTGGGGGCTCGGCTCTTGTGCGCATAGCCCAGTTCAAAGGCGAGTAGGTCGGACGCCTGCCAGCTGGCCAGCGCGGTCGCGCTCCAGTTGTTGTCGGTGCGGCGATGGCTGCGCGCATTGAAGGCTTCGGCCGCCATGGCGTCGGCCATGTTCATCATGCCGGTGCCATAGGGCTGGACGTCGCCCGTATTCATCCGCACCCGATCGAAGCGCGCGCCGATCGAGGTGGAGAGCCGATCGGTCCAGTGCGATTCCCATTCGCCGAACAGGCCCAGCCGGTCGCGCCGGCCATTGTTGATGTTGATATAGGGATTGGGCCCCATCATCATCGACCCGGCGACCGGCGGCCACCAGTCGTCCATGCCCTGATGCTGATAATCGCCGCCCACACGCAGCGTATCGTGCGGACCGACCGGCAGGCTCAGCTTCACCGCCGAGGTGAAGCTGTGGATTTGCGTGTTCATCGGCATGGAGCCGGGCTGCTTGTCGGCGAGGAAGTCCATCCGATGGGCGGTGTCGCGATAGCCGACGCTGGCATCGACGTCGCCCCAGGCGAAGGTGCCGCGATAGCGGCCGTTGAGGAACCAGGACTTGTTCGAGGTCATGTCCATATATTGGTTCGGGAAGCCCTCATAGGGCGAGAAATGATAGCCGCCCTTCAGTTCGAACAGGCCAAGGCGGGTCTGGGCGGCGAGCGCCAGTTGATGGTCGGTCTTGGCATATTCGGTCGAGCGCACCACGCCCCGATTGCCGCCGCCGTCATAATTGTCGGACTGGGTGTAGGAGCCGCTATAGGTAGCGCTGATCCGCTTGCCCGCGACCGTCAGCGTGACGCCGCCGCCAAAGGCGTCGCCATTGCTGCGATAGAAGCTGGATGCTTCCCCCGTAACCAGGGTGCCGCCATCGACGGCGAAGCGCGGCATCGCGCTTTCGACGGCGATGATACCGGCAATATTGTCACCGCCCATGCTGACCGGCGAGACGCCCGGCACCACCGCGATGCTGCCGACCGTCTGCGGATCGGTATAGGAAAGCGGCGTGTTCATGTCGTTGGGACAGGCAATGTCGACCGGGATGCCGTCAAGCGTGATGCGGATCCGCTGTTCGGTCAGGCCACGCAGCGCCGGCATGGAGGAAAAGCCGCCTCCGCCATTGGCCGCGACGCCGGGCAGGCTGGCGAGGATGGCGGCGGTGTCGCTGCTCGACAGGGCGCGGCGGCGCAATGTGCCGCTGCCGAGCCGGGCGCCGTTGAGCGGCGCGCTGCCGATATCGAGCGCCGCCCCGTCGAAGCGGGTCTGGAGCGGCGGGGCCGCGTCATCGGTGGTGGGGGTATCGGCCGGCAGGCTGTCCTGCGCGGCGACATGGGTGGGGAGCAATGCCAGCGATGCGGCGATTGCGACGAGAGATGTCTTCATCGGAAACCCTGTTTGCGCGCGCCTGCCTTCGCGGCAGGGGCGCTTGATCTGAGAAAAGGCCGCGCGGCTGCACGGCCATGGTCAGATCAGGCGGGTGGTCCGCGCAAAGGGGGGCGCAGATGGCCGATGCGCACGAGCGCAGGCGGCCGCACCGGCGCGAAGCCGAGCAGCAGGGCGAAGGCGATCGCCAGCGCCACTATCAGCGGATCGGCGCCGCCGAGCGAGGCCATCGACAGCGCGCCATAGGGGCATGTGCGCTTGGCGGCATCGGCCGGCTGATGATCGGGATCGGCCTGCAAGGGCACGATCAGCTGCGAGGCGGTGCTGCCGATCGCGGCGTCATGGCAGAACTGGATCACCAAATGGCGCTGCTGCTGCGCCAGCATGAAGCCGCCGGGCAGCAAGGCCTTCATGCACAGCGCCAGCAGGACAAGCGCCAGCGCTTGCCCCCGATGCTGCTGAAGATAGGCGCGCAGGCTCCCCATGGGGACGGCCTAGCCCGGCCCCTGGCCCCTGTCACCAAGACAAAAGGTCGCAGGGGTCGAGCCGGCAGCGGCACCCAAGAAAAAAGGGGCGGTCGCCCGCCCCTTCCTTCCATCGATCGTCAGGCCGATCAGGCGTCCTGACCGCCCGGCGTGTGCGCGCCCGGCAGCGGCGGCACCGGCTGGGGCGGGATGCCCGCGCCAGCCTCCGCCACATCGACAATCCCGCGGCCGACATGGCTGCGGCTGCGGCTATAGGCGAAATAGACGATCAGGCCGAGCGTCGCCCAGCCGACGAACATCAGCTTGGTTTCGACGCCCAGGCTCCAGAAGAGATAGGCGCAGCCAGCGATGGCGATCGGCGCGGTGATATAGATGGCCGGGGTGCGGAACGGACGCTTGCGGTCCGCATCGGTCTTGCGCAAGCGCATCACCGCGATCGACACGGCGGCGAAGGCGAAGAGCGTACCCGAGTTGGAGATGTCCGCCAGAATGCCGACCGGGAAGAAGGCGGCGAACAGCGCCACGAAGATGCCGGTCAGGATGGTGATGACGTGTGGCGTCTTGTAGGTCGGATGCACCTTCGAGAAGAGTTCCGGCAGCAGACCGTCGCGGCTCATGACGAAGAAGATGCGGGTCTGGCCGAACATCATCATCAGGATGACCGAAGGCAGGGCCAGGCCGGCGGCGAGGCCGAGCAGGTTGCCGATCTGCGGCCAGCCGATTTCACGCAGGGTCCAGGCCAGCGCTTCCTTCGAGCAGGTGACGGCTTCGGTGCCGGCAGCGGCCAGCGCGGCGCACTGCTGCGACAGGGCGGTCGAACCGGGGGCGAGGACTTCGCCGGCCGGGCCATAGACCGGCTGTGCGCCGACGGTGCCGATCACGCCGGCGGCCACCAGCATGTAGAAGATGGTGCAGATGGCGAGCGAGCCAATCAGACCGATCGGCATGTTGCGCTGCGGATTCTTGGTTTCCTCCGCTGCGGTCGAAACCGCGTCGAAGCCGACATAGGCAAAGAAGATCGAGGCGGCAGCGGCCGACACGCCCGAGAAGCCGAGCGGCATGAACGGGGTGAAGCCCTTCATGTTCATGACCGGCACCGACAGGACGATGAACAGGGTCAGCGCCGACACCTTGATCGCGACCAGCACCGCGTTGACGGTGGCGCTTTCCTTGGTGCCGATGACCAGCAGCCAGGTGACGAGCGACGCGATCAGCATCGCCGGCAGGTTGACCATGCCGCCATCGAACGGCCCGCGCGTCAGCAGATCGGGTATGTCGAGATGGAAGGTATGTTCAATGAGGCCGACCACATAGCCGGACCAGCCCACCGACACGGCGCCGGCAGCGACCGCATATTCGAGGATCAGAGCCCAGCCGACCATCCAGGCGATGAGTTCGCCCATCACCGCATAGCTGTAGGTATAGGCCGAACCCGAGACCGGGACCATGGCGGCCATTTCGGCATAGCAGAGCGCGGCGACCGCGCAGACGAAGCCGGCAATGACGAAGGAGAGCATCATGCCCGGCCCCGCCTTTTGCGCGGCTTCGGCCGTCAGCACGAAAATGCCGGTGCCGATGACGGCGCCGATGCCCAGCATGGTGAGTTGGAATGCGCCCAGTGAGCGATGCAGTGATTTTTTCTCTGCCGTCGCCAATATGGCGTCGAGAGGCTTAACGCGCCCGAAAATCATCAATGAAACCCTTTATTGGAGTCTTCTGCCCGGGCGACGCGCAAGCCGCCCCCCCTTTTCTGTGGGACGGGAGACTATCGCCTAATCCGCCATGCGCAAGTATGTTGCGCTTCTGAGACATGCTTCTTCACTGAACGCGCGAAGGAAATTTTATGATCGAGTTGCTGCGGGCGCCCGCGCTGGGCGATGTCCCGCATGGCTTTGCCGGACGACAGGGGGGCGTATCGACCGGGGTGTGCGCCGGTTTGAATGTCGGGCTGGGGTCTGAGGATGACCGGCTGGCGATCCTGCGCAACCGCGATCTGGCGCGTGACGCGCTGCTGCCCGGCGCGACGCTGGTGACGGTGCGACAGGTCCATTCGCCCGATGTGGTGACCGTGACCGCGCCGATCGCCGAGGATGAACGGCCCGAGGCGGATGCTATGGTCACCCGCACGCCAGGGCTGATTCTGGGCATATTGACCGCCGACTGCGTGCCGGTGCTGTTCGCCGACCGGGAAGCCGGCGTGATCGGAGCGGCCCATGCCGGCTGGAAGGGCGCGATCAGCGGCGTCACCGACCGGACGATCGCGGCGATGGAGATGCTGGGCGCGACGCGTGCGGGCATTGCCTGCGCCATCGGCCCCTGCATCGGGCGCGCTTCCTACGAGGTGACGCTGGACTTTGCCGAGCGGTTCGAGCGGGACGACGCGGACAATGCGCGATTCTTCAGCGCCGGGCGGGCGGGCCACTGCCAGTTCGACATCGCCGCCTATGTCGCGTCGCGGCTGCAGGCGGCGGGGATCGGGCGGATCAGCCTGCTGGACGAGGACACCTATAGCCAGGCCTCTCGCTTCTTCAGCTATCGCCGGTCCTGCCATGCGCAGGAAGGTGATTATGGCCGGCAGATATCGATGATCGCCTTACCCAGCTGAACCCGGCTGAGGGGCTTCAAAAGCGTGACGGAGTAGCGCATGAGAGGGGCTGACATGACCAGTTCTTCCCAGACCCTGCCGGACGTCGGCGATGGCAGCCGCCTTTATCAGCAACTCGCCCGGCGGTTGCTCGCGGACCTGGCGGGTGGCCGCTATGCCGTGGGCGACCGGCTGCCGCCCGAGCGCGAGCTGGCGATCGAGCATGACGTCAGCCGCCCGACCGTGCGCGAAGCGATCATCGCGCTGGAGGTGCAGGGACTGGTCGAGGTGCGGGTCGGATCGGGCGCCTATGTGGTGCGGATTCCCGGCGCCGATCGCCAGGCGGCCGAGGCGCCCCGGTTCAGCATCACCGCCTTCGAACTGATGGAGGCGCGACTGGCGATCGAAGGCGAGGCGGCAGCGCTGGCGGCGCTCCATGCCCGGCCGGACGAGCTGGACGAGCTGGACCGGCTGGTCGAACAGATCGCCAGCGAGAATCTGCGCGATGGCGATGCCTATGCCGTCGACCAGCAGTTTCACATGCTGATCGCGCAGGCGACGCGCAACGCGGCGCTGGTCGACAGTGTCGCGCGGCTGTGGGAAATGCGGGCGAGCGCGCCGGAATCGCGGCTGCTGCTCGCCAAGGCCCGTGCCGCCAAGGTGACGCCGGTGGTCGAGGAGCATCGCGTCATCGCCCAGGCGATCCGGGCGCGCGATCCGGCGGCGGCGCGGGCGGCGATGCGCGGCCATCTGGCGGCGGTGATCGACCATCTGCTGTTCGCGACCGAGGAGGCCGCGGTCGAGGAAGCGCGCAAGGCGGCGCAATCGACCCGCGCCCGCTTTGCCCCCAGCGCGGATTGATCCCGACAGGGCAAAATTGACAGCGATGATGACAGCACCGGGGCGATGCCCGCGGGCGATGACTTGCGCCTGCTTGACCGGCTGATCGACAAAAACTAAACACCTGTTCAGTCAAACAGGCTTCGCGGCAAGCGGGCAGGACGGGAGAGAGCGGATGCGGGGGACGCGCGGGCTGTTTCTGGTGCGGACGGTGGCGGGACTGGCGCTGGCGGCGTCTGCCGCGGGGCTGGTGGCGCAGCAGGCGATGCAGACCGGCACGGGGGCCGACTGGCCGGGCGTCGGCGGCAGCGCCGACGAGAGCGGCTATAGCCAGCTGAGCGCGATCAACACCGCCAATATCCGCAAGCTGGGCCTGGCCTGGTCGCTCGACCTGGAGGGCGAGGTATCGCTGGAGGCGACCCCGCTGGCGGTGAACGGCATCCTCTATTTCAGTGGCAGCTATGGCGCGGTCTATGCCGTCGACGGGGCGAGCGGCAGGCTGATCTGGAAATATGATCCGGAAATCTGGAAGGTCAATCCGACCCGACAGGCGATGGGCATGGGCGTCAATCGCGGTGTCGCTTACGACAATGGCCGCATCTTCATCGGCGTGCTCGACGGCCGGCTGATCGCGCTGGATGCCAGGACCGGCGCGGTCGCCTGGAGCGTCAACACGCTGCCGCCCGGCACCATGCACAGCCTGACCGGCGCGCCGCGCACCTTCAACGGCAAGGTCATCATCGGCAATGGCGGCGCCGACATCGGCCAGCGCGGCTTCGTCACCGCCTATGACCAGAAAACGGGGGCGCAGGTCTGGCGCTTCTGGACGGTGCCGGGCAGCCCGGAGCAGAATGCCGGCGACCCGGTGATGGAAAAGGCAGCCAGGAGCTGGAACGGTTCCTATTGGAAGACCGGCACCGGCGGTACGGTGTGGAACGGCATGACCTTCGACCCGGATCTCAACCGCATCTATCTGGGCGTCGGCAATGCCGGCCCCTATGATCCGGAAAAGCGCAGTCCGGGCGGCGGCGACAATCTGTTCGTCGCCTCGATCGTCGCGCTGGACGCCGATAGCGGCCAATATATCTGGCATTATCAGCAGAACCCCCGCGAAAGCTGGGATTACAAGGCGACGGCCAACATGATCGCCGCGACGGTGACGATCGACGGCCGGCCGCGCAAAGTGCTGATGCAGCAGCCGACCAACGGCTTCTTCTATGTGCTGGACCGCGAGACCGGAAAACTCATCTCCGCCGAGAAGGTCGGCAAGGTGAGCTGGGCCAGCCATATCGACATGACCACGGGACGCCCGGTGGAAACCGCCAACGCCCATTATCAGGAAGGGCCGGTCGACATCTATCCCAGCACATTGGGCAGCCATAACTGGCAGGCGATGAGCTACAGCCCGCAGACGGGGCTGGCCTATATCCCCTATATGCAGGCCGGCGCCCGCTACGCAAAGGCGGACAAGGGATTCCTGGCCAGCATCACCGGGGCCAGCGCCAGCTTCATCACGCAAAAGCGCGACAAGGATGACCTGACCGGTGCGTTGCTGGCGTGGGATCCGGTGGCGCAGAAGGCGCGCTGGCGCATGGCGCGACCCCATCTGTGGAATGGCGGGACGCTGGCGACGGCCGGCGGGCTGGTGTTCCAGGGGACCGCCGACGGCTATGTCCGCGCCCATGACGCAGCGAGCGGCAAGGAAATGTGGCGCTTCAACGCGGGGCTGGGGATCATCGGCGCGCCGATGAGCTATGCCATCGGCGACACCCAATATGTGTCGCTGCTGGCCGGCTGGGGCGGCACCACGGCGGCGGCGAGCGAGATATTGAATGTCGGCTGGAAATATGGCGCCCAGCCCCGCCGGCTGCTGAGCTTCGCGATCGGCGGCAAGGCGCGGCTGGCGCCATCGCCCCCGCGCGACATGGCGGTCCATGCGCTCGACGATCCCGGCATCGTGCTGGACGAAAAGGCGGTGGCCGCGGGCAAGGAGATGGGTTTCATCTGCGGCGCCTGCCACGGCATGGCGTTCAAGGGCGCCGGCGCACCGGGGCCGGACCTGCGCGAATCCGCCCTGTCGCTGTCGGAGGAGAATTTCTACCAGGTGGTGCAGGAAGGCGCGCTGGCCGAACGGGGCATGCCGCGCTTCCCGCTGGGCAAGGCGCAGATCCACAATATCTGGTCCTATCTGCGCGCCACCGCGCGCGAGGCGCTGGGCACGCGCAAGCCCGACACCGACACACCGACGGCGGCGCGCTTCTGATGCGGATGACCGGCGAGGAGCGGATCGCCGCGCCGCGCGACGCGGTATGGCAGGCGCTCAATGATCCGGCGGTGCTGCGCCAGTGCATTCCCGGCTGCCAGTCGCTGGAACGCGACGGCGAAGACCGGCTGCGGGCCGAAATCGCGGTGAAGATCGGGCCGATCGGCGCGCGCTTTGCCGGCACCGTCACCCTGTCGGAGATCGACGCCCCCAATGGTTATCGCATCAGCGGCGAAGGCCAGGGCGGCACGGTGGGGCATGCCAGGGGCGGCGCGAAGGTGACGCTGGCCGCCGATGGCCTGGCCACGCGCCTGTCCTATGCGGTCGAGGCCGAGGTCGGCGGCCGGCTGGCGCAACTGGGTGGGCCGATCATCGACGCGACGGCGAAGCAGTTGGCGGGGCAATTTTTCCGCAACTTCAATGCGGTAGTCAGCAGCGGCACCGTGCCGGCGGAGGATGGTCCGGTCGCGGTGGTGACGGCGCCGGTGCAGGCTCCGCCATCGACGGGCGGCCATCCCTGGGGCTGGATCATCGCGCTATTGCTGGCGCTGGCGACCGGGGTGCTGCTGGAGCGCAGCGGCGTGGCGGGCACCGGCATGGTAGCGATCGGCCTGTTGCTGGCGGTGACGGCGCTGGCCGGGTTCGAGGCCGGGCGCAGGGGGCGGCGATGAAGCCCGCGCCGTTCGACTATGTCCGCGCCACCAGCATCGACCATGGCTGCGCGCTGCTGGCGGAAGCGGGCGGCGGCGCGCAATTGCTGGCGGGCGGCCAGACGCTGATGCCGTTGCTGGCGCTGCGCATGAGCCAGCCCTTCATCCTGATCGACATCGGCCATCTGCCCGAATTGCAGGGCGTCGCCCCCCATGTCGGCGGCCTGCGGATCGGCGCGGCGACGCGGCAGGCCGACGCGCTGGCCAATCCGCTGCTGGCGCGGGCCTTGCCCGTCTTCGTCACGGCGCTCGCCCATGTCGGCCATCACCAGACCCGCAATCGCGGGACGATCGGCGGGTCGATCGCGCTGGGTGAACCGGCAGCGGAAATGCCGGCGACGGCGGTGGCGCTGGGTGCCTCCATGACCCTGCGGTCGGTGCGCGGCGCGCGGACCATGGCCGCCGCCGACCTCTATCTTGGTCCCTATGCGACCGCGATCGCGCCGGACAAGATGCTGGTGGCGATCGATTATCCCGCCTGGCCGGCGGATGCGGTGCCGCTGTTCCGTGAAGTGGCGCGGCGGCCCGGCGATTTCGCGCTGGTCGGGCTAGTCGGCGCGCTGGCGATCGTGGAGGGACGGATTGAGCGGGCGGGCATCGCCTGGTTCGGCATGGGACCGACACCGATGCGCGCGCGGCAGGCAGAGCAGGCGCTGATCGGCCAGGCGATCGACCGGATCGATGTGCAGGCCATTGCCGATCTGGCGATCGCCGACAGCGCGCCGTTTGACGACAGCCATGCCAGCGCCGCCTATCGGCGCAGCGTCGGCCGGCGCATCTTCGCCAGCAGCCTGGCGCAGGCGCTCGACCGGAGGCTGGCGGCATGAGCGAGCACCGCATTTCGATGACGGTGAACGGCCAGCAGCATAGCGGGCTGGTGGACGGGCGGCGGATGCTGAGCGACTGGCTGCGCGAGGCGGCGGGCTATACCGGCGTGCATGTCGGCTGCGAACAGGGGGTGTGCGGCGCCTGCACCATCATCGTTGACGGGCGCGCGGTGCGATCCTGCCTGATGCTGGCGGTGCAGGCCGATGGATGCAGCCTGACCACGGTCGAGGGGCTGGCGGCGGTCGACGGCACGCTCCACCCGGTGCAGCAGGCGCTCAAGGATAACCACGGCCTGCAATGCGGTTTCTGCACACCCGGCATCGTCATGACCCTGGCCGCATTGCGGGCAGACGGCGCCCGGCCCGACGAAGCGGCGATGACCGAGGCCATGTCCGGTCATCTGTGCCGCTGCACCGGCTATCAGGGGATACGCCGCGCGATCCGGCAACTGGCGGCGAAGGATGGCACGCCATGAATGCGCCGCCGATTTCCGCGCAGCGCTTCATCGGCCAGCGCGTGCCGCGCAAGGAGGATGGCCGGCTGCTGACCGGGCGCGGCAGCTTCGTCGACGATATCATCCTGCCCGGCATGCTGCACGCCGCCTTCGTCCGCAGCCCGATCGCGCGCGGCACGATCCGGTCGATCGATACCGATGTCGCGCGTGCCCAGCCCGGCATCCATGCGGTGCTAACCCAGGCGGATCTCGCGCCATTCGGCGTCACCATGCTGAGCTTCTTCCTTGGCCCGGTGGAGGTGGCGATGACGCCGCTGGCGGACGGGCGGGTCGCCTATGTCGGCCAGCCGGTCGCGCTGGTGATCGCCGACGACCGCTATCTGGCCGAGGATGCCGCCAGCCTGGTGGTGGTCGATTATGCCGAGGAAGCGGCTGTCGTCACGCTGGACGATGCGCGCCTTGGCCCACGGGTGCATCCCGACACCGACGACAATGTCGCCGCGCTGATGGGCGAGGAGGACGCCGATGCCGCGCTGGAGGCGCTGCTGGCGGGCGCGCCGCATCTGGTCAGCCAGTCGATCCGCCATCAGCGCATCGCCCAGTCGCCGATGGAGACGCGCGGCGTGGTGGCAAGCCTGCAGGGCGAGAGCGAATTGCTGGTCCATATCACCTGCGCCGGGCCGCAACTGGTGGCGCGCTGGCTGACCCTGGCGCTCGACCGGCCGGGGCTGAGCGTGCGGGTGATTGCCAAGGATGTCGGTGGCTCCTTCGGCCTCAAGAACCATCCCTGGATGGAGGAGGTGTCCGCCATCCTTGCCGCCATGCTGCTGCGCCGGCCGGTCAAGTGGATCGAGGACCGGATCGAGAATCTGACCGCCGCCAACCAGGCGCGCGAGCAGGAAATGACATTGCGCGCCGCCTTCGACACGGACGGGCGGCTGATCGCCAGCCATGCCGATTATGCGCTCAACAATGGCGCCTATCCGATGGGGGCGGACGCCAATATCGCGGTCCATATGTTCCTGTGGGCGGCCTATAATATCCCCGCCTACAGCTTCGTATCGCGCGGCTGGTACAGCAATACGCCGGGGCTGGCCGCCTATCGTGGCCCCTGGGCGATCGAGACGCTGGCGCGCGAGACCTTGCTCGACCGGGCGGCGCGGCAGATCGGCATCGATCCGATCGAAATCCGTCGCCGCAACCTCTGCACCGCTGCCGACCAGCCGTCTGTCACGCCGCTCGGCATCCCGCGCGAGGACATCACGCCGGCGCAATGTCTGGAAAAGCTGCTGGAGGTGGTGGACGTGCCCGCCTTCCGCGCGGAACAGGCGGCGGCGCGGGCGCAGGGGCGCTATCTGGGCCTTGGCCTCGCCGCCTATATCGAGCCGACCGGCGCGGCCGGCAGCATCGCGGTGATGACCGGCGAACTGGCGCAGCTGCGGATCGAGCCGACCGGGCGGGTGGTCGCGGTGATGAGCGTCCATTCGCAGGGCCATGGCACCCAGACGACGATGGCGCAGTGCATCGCCGATCAGCTGGGCGTGCCAATCGAGGACGTCACCATCTTCGACGGCGACAGTTCGCGCGGCGGCTTCGGCCCCGGCGCGGGCGGCAGCCGGCAGGGGGTGATCGGCGGCGGCGCGGCGATCCGGGCCGGGCGCCTGCTGGCAGACAAGGTGAAGGTGGTGGCCGCCCATCTGCTCAACGCCAGTCCGGAGGCGATCAGCCTGTCCGACGGGATGGTCCATGTCGCCGGCGCGCCGGAGATGCGGCGAACGCTGCGCGAAATTGCCGAGATCGCCTATGGCGAGCCGGGGCGATTGCCGCCGGGCATGGAGACGGGGCTGGAAGCGCAATATCGCTATGATCCGCCGCCCATGACCTTCACCAGCGCGGCCCATGCCTGCATCGTCGAGGTCGATGCCGACACCGGGTTCGTGACGATCCGGCGCTGGGTCAGCAGCGAGGATTGCGGGGTGATGATCAACCCCGCCGTGGTCGAGGGCCAGATTGCCGGTGGCCTGGCCCAGGCGATCGGCAGCGTGTTGCTAGAGGATGCCGCGCGCGATGCGCAGGGCAATCCGACGGCCGCGACCTTCAAGGATTATGCGCTGCCGACGATCTTCGACGTGCCCGATTTCGAATATGTCCATGCCGATACGCCGTCGCAGGCCGAAGGCGGCTTTCGCGGCGTTGGCGAGGGCGGCTGCATCATCGGCCCGCCGACCCTGGTCAATGCGATCGCCGATGCGCTGGCGCCGTTTGGCGAGGTACCGGTGGACCTGCCGCTGACGCCGGACAAGCTGATGACCGTGATCGAAGGGCAGCCCTGGCCCGAACGTCCGGTCAGTCGCTTCCATCCCGATCATCTGGCGCCGGAGGTCGATGTCCCTGCCCCGGCAGCCCCCTCTCCCCCGCCTGTCGTGCCGGCCGCCCCGGTGGGCATCGACGGCGCATGGAAGCTGGTGCTGGCGACGCCGATGGGGCCGCAGCCGATGGTGGCGCATTTCGAAGTTTCGGGCGACCGGGTGACCGGGCGGCTGGAGGCGGATCAGGGCTCGCAGGATTTTGCCGGGACGGTGAGCGGCGATCAGGTCCGCTGGGAGATGAAGGTGACCAGGCCGATGGCGATCACGCTTAAATATGCGCTGGTCTTTGCCGGCGACAGCGTGAGCGGCAAGTGCAGGATGGGGCTGTTCGGCACGGCGAAGGTGCGGGGCGAGCGGGTGCGATGATTTCCGGACACAGAAAAGCCGCCTTGGGAATGATCCGAGGCGGCGTGTGTGTGTTTGTGTGTGTGTTGGTTGCGGGAGTAGGATTTGAACCTACGACCTTCAGGTTATGAGCCTGACGAGCTACCGGGCTGCTCCATCCCGCGACACTGGGCTTTTGTGGCCCTGATATGCAA
>NZ_JBSXOQ010000120.1:0-2031 GCF_056859495.1 Sphingobium sp. L-44
ATGCAGATCGAGGGCATGGCCGCCCTTGCCACACCCATAACCGAGGAGGTTCAGCCGCTACAGATTACACCCAAGGCCGCCTGAAAATGCAGCCCGATGGCCAGCACCGAAATTACACCACATTGACGGACGTGACCGACGCGAACCATCTTGGCGATCATCTGGAGACGCGAAGCGCGCACGATCGTCCCGGTCTTGTCGATCACTTCACCGTCATCGTCGATGACAAGGTTGCCGTGGCCATCCCAATCGCCCCACCGGCTGTCAGCGCCCCAGTGGATTGCGCCGCGCTCGCCATCGGGCCACCGGCTCATACGGCCGGTTTCACCATCAGCGTCGCGGATAACCCACGTTTCGCAACCCGGCACGAATTCCTTCGCTTGGTCGCTTCCGGCGGCCTGCATAACGGCTTCCAAATTTTCGGCCGTGACGACGATAAAGTCTTCCATGTTCAATTCCCTTGGGCGTAGCTCGACCGTCACCGGAACCACGCAGGCCCCGGCTGGGTCAGGTGAAATTATGGGGGTGGGGGAGGTCAGGGCCTCCCAAGATCGTCAGCGCAAGCCGGTCAATCCGGCTCATATCCGCTGATCATGGCATCGATGTCCGCGACATCGCTGGCGGATGCGTTGGGCAGGGCCTTGAGCCACGAGAAAAACGAGGCGTAATCGCCGGTGAGGGTGTCGGTATCGAAATGCGGGGGCATGTCGTAGACGTGCTCACCTACCTGGACACCTCGAAGAACCGTCTGATTTCGGCATGATGGCGGCTTGAAGGCTCAAGAGGGAAGTATGAGCCTTGGTTTCGGGGTCTGATCTGCTGATTTTCGTCGGTGCGGCGCCTTCACAGGCCGTCTTTGGCGTCACGCGGGCGCAATTCGCCCCTCGAGCCAGGCCAGGCGCTGGAAGTTATAGGCAAGGTTGGTCATGCCGATCTTGATACGGGCACGAGCAATGCCGATGGTGCGCACCACCAGACCCATGCGGTGCTTTTGCCCGGCAAAGACGTGCTCGACGGCGGAGCGGACCGCGGACCGCTTGGCATTGGCGCGTGCAATACGCTCAGGCATCGCTCGGCGGTGCGGCTTGCGCTGGTGGATGTGGCTGGTGAACATGCCTTTAGCGAGGAAGGCCTCGTTCTTCTTCGAGCGGTAGGCCGTATCAGCCCATACGCCCGAAGCCGTGTTGCCCCGGCTGATCAGCGTCGGCAATCGCGCGCCGTCGTGGGCATTGGCAGCGCTGGCATCCCAGGTGCGGATCAGGCCATGCGCCCGGTCGATGCCGATATGGTTCTTGTAGCCGAACATCGGGATGGCCAGGTCGACCGGCTTAAAGGCCTTGGGGTCCGCGCCTTCCTTCACCTTGGCCTTGGTGTACTTCACGCTCCAGCGGGCATCGCGATCCTTTTGCCGGATCTTCGCAGGGTTATTCTGCCAGCGCTCGGGTATCCGGCCCTCCTTGATGGCAGCCTTCTCCTCCTCGGTGTTCCGCTGCTTCGGGGCGGGTACAACGGTGGCATCGATGATCTGCCCGCCCATGGCGAGGTAGCCCCGGTCCGTGAGGGCGGCATCGAAGCGGGCAAAGAGCCTGTCGATGGCCCTGGCCTTCACCAGACGCTCCCGGAACAGCCACACTGTCGTCGCATCGGGCACCGTGCCATCCAGGCCTAGCCCCAGAAAGCGCTGGAACGAGAGGCGGTCCTTGATCTGAAACTCGGTCGCTTCGTCAGAAAGCGAGTAGAGCGCCTGCAGCACGAGGATCTTGAACATGAGGACCGGGTCGAACGGCGGGCGGCCACCCTTGCCGCGAGGATTACGGCGCAGCGCGGCTACCAGCGGTCCTCGGAAAACCTCGAAGTCCACGACGGCCGCCAGACGCTCCAGCGGATCGCCCGCAGCGCTCAATGCCTCATATCGGTCCGAAAGATCGAAGAAACCCGGCTGCCCTGCCATCATCGCCTCCGCTATCGCGCAAAGGCAGTGAATCACTTCAGGCCCTCAGGCGCCACGGGTTTTTCGAGGTGTCCAACTTC